>JAQUBQ010000081.1 GCA_028686615.1 Clostridia bacterium
TAGTCCCCCTGCCATTACAGCTCCTGTACTTCCTGCTGATATAAAAGCTGTTTCGTCTTTTTCTTTCATATAGTCATATGCTTTTACTATACTTGATTCCTTTTTATGTTTGATAGCAATTGATGGTTCATCATTGTTCGTTATTTCATCTTGTGCATCAATTATTCCTATTTGTTCTTTTAATTCTTTTGCTTTTTTTTGACCGTATTCTTCAATCAATATTTTTAATATTTCTTCTTTTTTACCAACTAAGATCAATTTACTCTCAACATTTCCCAGGGCAGCTATACTTCCTATTATTGCAGGTTTTATTCCCTTATCTGCACCATTAACATCCACTAGTATTTCCATTACTATTCTATCCCCTTTAGTATAAATTTACTTTTAAATTTCACTTCTTTTTCTTTATTATATATAACTACCCATAATATATAATTCTTATCTCTTTTTTTCTTTACTTCAGCTGTAGCATACAAGGTTTCATTTTTTAGTATTTTCTTAACATATTTTATATTTGCTACTCCTACTAAAGCAACTTTAGTAGGAATAATACTAATAGCCAAACTTTCTGCCATGGAATATATATTATATCCTTTAACCACATTTACTTTGTCAAAACACATGTATTCTTTTGTCTCTAAAACCGATACCGCTCTTTCTCCTGGAATTATTTCAATAATGTCCCCTATTATTTCCTTTTGACTTAAACTTTGTACCTTTTTTATATTTTCAGAGGCTCTTACTTTTACTCTTTCTCTTAATTCTTTTATCCCCAATCTTGCTCTATCCAATCTAATGGTATTTACGCTAACTTTAAAATGTTCTGCTAGCTTTTGGTCTGTAGCAAAGGGATTATCATTTAAATATTCTATGATTCTTTGATTCCTTACTTTTCTTGCTGTATCGTTTCTTGGCATTTTTTTCACCTCTTGTTTATTTTACTATAATTACACAAACATTTCAATAATTACACTGTTTTTAATTCTAACCATCATAATATTAAGTTGTTTTAATGGATAATTTTACAAACTTTTTAATCTTTTTATAGTATTTTCATTTATATTGCCATTATCTTAAAAACAAGTAATAAAGTTTAGGTTTTAACTAATACTATTATTATAAATTTGAAAGGAAAATATATAATATGTATTTATTCACATTAAAATCATTTGTAAAACAACTTCTACAAACTATTTTAGGTTTATTAAATTTACCACCAGATGAGAGTTTGAAAAACTTAGACTTATCTGATATCTTTAGCATAATTTCATTTTTTTCACTTTTACTTGCCTCTACAACCTTGATCTGGTTTGTAAGAGCATTTGGTTTGTATAAAATGGCAAAAGCTAAAAATGACAAATTCGCATTTTTAGCTTTCATTCCTTATGGGGATTTTTATATTATGGGGAAAATTATAGGACCTACAAAAATATTTGGAATGGAAATTGATTATCCTGAAATTATCTTACCATTGTTATTATTGTCAATGCTATTCCCTTTGACTTCTTCCCTTTCAATATTTATTTTTGTTCTATTTTACTATGCAATACTATATAAAATCCATAAGTTAAAATGGAAAGGATATGCACGCCTTGCAATAATTATTTCCCTATTCCTACCTATATTGCAGCCACTTTTTATATTTATATTTAGATAATTTATTTAAATTAATATAATTATTCTCATTTGGCATATTTTTTGGTATAATACAGATGGTGATAGTATGAGAAAAAATTTAAGTTGGTTACTAGATATTAAAATAGCTCATAGGGGACTACATGATTTAAATAAATTTATTCCAGAAAACTCTATAATAGCTTTTGAAAAAGCTATTAATAATAATGTGGCTATAGAGTTAGATGTTCATATATTAAAAGATAATACCATTGTCGTGTTCCATGATGATGATTTAAAAAGGTGTTGCAATGTTGATAAAGTCTTAAAAACTTGCACATATAATGATATTGAAAATTTAACCTTATTTGATACCCCATATAAGATACCAACTTTAGAAGAAGCCTTGGCTGCAATTGAGGGGCAAGTTCCAGTAATAATAGAATTAAAAACGGATGTTTGTGCAACCAAAATATGCTATACAGTTTCTAAAATATTAGAATCATATAAAGGTCTTTTTGCTATTAAGTCTTTTAGTCCACTTATTCCATTATGGTTTAAACTTTTCAAACCAAATATTGTTCGTGGTATGCTAACAGACGAATTTAATAACACAAAAAATAATAAAATTATTAAAAAACTATTTATTACTAGTTTAGTATTCTTACCAATTATAAAGCCTGATTTTATATCGACAAATATTCATATGCTTAAAAATAAAAAAGTAAAAAGGTTAAGGAAAAAGATTATAGTTTTAGGTTGGACATTTAAAACTACTCTTGATAAAATAAAATACAAACATCTTTCTGATGGTTATATTTTCGAAAACGAATTTTAAATTGTATTACAAAAAACAAGCAGGTTGAAATTATACAACCTGCTTGTTTTTTTAAAGTCTTGCTGAAATATTCAATACTTCTTGCACATCATTTTTTATCGAGACATGGTCTTTCATAAAAGCTTTGGCTTGAAAGTCTGACACAAGCTTTGTAAGCCATATTTTCTTGTTTGTCGACTTATCAACAATGTCAAGATGAGTGTGATCTTCTGGAACATTATAAAGCCAATGACGCACTGTAAATGTCCATATTCCAAAAATTCCACCCAAATATACATCATCAATGGTGACTTCTTGTCCTATACTGGTGCGGTTCCATCCATTCCTACATCTTCCCGCATTCGAAATATGTGCATTAATTGTTTGAATATAACTATATGCCTCTGGAAAAAACTTTTCCATCTTATTACTGACTTTAAAGCTACCTTCATCTTGAAATTTAGAAATTTCATTAAAGAAACCCACTAAGGTTATTAGTATTTCTCTTGGTTCCTTTGGTAAATTCGAATATCTTTCCAATATTTTTTCAAGTTCCTTTAACCGAGAAATTTGCCCCTTTAAGACTTTTTTACATTTTCTTTTTTCAAACATCAGTTTTTCTCTCCTTTAATTTTTTTTAGAGGTTTCCCTTCGAATTACTTTGACTCCGAAGATATTTATTAACTTATAATAATATTATAGCATATTTACCATTTTTTATCAACATTATGTTAACTGCAGCGTTTTATATTTTTATACTAAATTTAATATGTTTTTATCAAAACAAACCCTAGACTTTAACATCTAGGGTTTGTTTTAATTTAATATACTTTTATAAATTAATATTAAGCGATTACATTAGAAACAGATCCTGCTCCTACTGTTCTACCACCTTCACGAATAGCGAATTTTAGTCCTTTTTCTATTGCTATTGGTGTAATTAATTTAATTTTCATAGTTACGTTGTCTCCTGGCATTACCATTTCTTTTTCTTTTGGTAATTCAATTATACCTGTAACGTCTGTTGTTCTAAAATAGAATTGTGGTCTATATCCTTGGAAGAATGGAGTATGTCTACCACCTTCTTCTTTAGTTAAAATATACACTTCTGCTTCAAATTCTGTGTATGGTTTAATTGATCCTGGTTTAACTAGAACTTGACCTCTTTCAACATCAGTTCTTTGAATTCCTCTTAGAAGTACACCTGCGTTATCTCCACTTTGTGCTTCTGAAAGTTCTTTTCTAAACATTTCAATTCCTGTTACTACTGTTTTTGTTGATTGTTCAGCTAGACCAACTATTTCAATTTCTTCTCCAACTTTTAAAGTTCCTCTTTCGATTCTGCCTGTAACAACTGTTCCCCTACCTGTAATTGTAAATACGTCTTCAATTGGCATTAAGAAAGGTTTATCTTTATCTCTTTCTGGTGTTGGAATAAATGTATCAATTGCTTCTAATAATTCTATGATTGGTGCATATTCTGGTGCACTTGAATCAGTAGATGTAGATTCTAATACTTTTAATGCTGATCCTTTAATTATTGGAGTTTCATCTCCTGGGAAATCATATTTAGATAGTAAATCTCTAATATCCATTTCTACTAATTCTAATAATTCTTCATCATCAACTTGATCAACTTTGTTCATGAATACAACTATATATGGTACTCCAACTTGGTTAGCAAGTAATATATGCTCTCTTGTTTGAGGCATTGGACCATCTGCTGCAGAAACAACTAGGATAGCTCCATCCATTTGTGCTGCTCCTGTAATCATGTTTTTAACATAGTCAGCATGCCCTGGGCAGTCTACGTGTGCATAGTGTCTGTTTGCTGTTTCATACTCAACATGAGAAGTAGAAATTGTGATCCCTCTTGCTCTTTCTTCTGGTGCTCCATCTATTTGGTCATATCCTTTAAATTCTCCTCCACCCATAAGTGAAGTAACTTTTGTTATAGCTGCTGTAAGAGTTGTTTTTCCGTGGTCAACGTGACCAATTGTTCCAACATTACAGTGCGGTTTTGTTCTTTCAAACTTAGCTTTTGCCATTTTAAATTCCTCCTTAATAATTTAATATTATTTCTCTCTTTAACTAATGCCTATATTGCATTATTTTTACTTATTGTACTACAAATGTTTTGCATTTGCAATACATAAAATAGCTTTTTATGTTTATTTTGCTTTCTTTTACATAACTTGTTAGTCTTCTTTTCTACTTTTTGTAGAAACTATAGTTTCAAGTACTGATTTTGGAACTTCTTCATAATGACTCGGTTCCATAGAATATGTTCCTCTACCTTGTGTTTTACTTCTTAAGTCAGTTGCATATCCAAACATCTCAGAAAGTGGTATAAATGAACGAATAACTTGTGTTCCTGCTTGTGCATCCATTCCTTCCATTTTTCCACGTCTAGAGTTCATGTCTCCTATAACATCTCCCATA
>JAQUBQ010000013.1 GCA_028686615.1 Clostridia bacterium
TTTGCTGCTTATCCTATATACCTTTTGACCTTTAATAATGTTTCCTGTTATGTCTCCTACAGTAATCACATTTCCTTTTTTTGCATTATTAACCCTTTCACCTTTTTCTCGTATAAATGAGATTATTCCTCCAGGTAAACCTTCTCCTACAACTTCTATTCCGTCACCTATTGCTAAATCTTCCTCTAACTTTATATCTATATTTTTCTTTCTAAAGTCATACCTTATTACTTCTCCTATATATACCCCCCAGTGTTTAGGTCTTTCATTACACCATAACTTTTTTAAATCCTTACTTTCAGTATAACCTTTCGTAAATCCTGCTCTATTGAATACTTGTAATAAGGTATTCATATCTTCTTTTTCTACTATATATTCTCCCTTTTCATAATAAAGATCTATATATTTCCTATAAATTCTTGTAACAGCTGCAACATATTCTGGTGTTTTCATTCTTCCTTCAATTTTAAAAGAATCAACCCTTGCTTCTATTAAATCATCTATATTTTCAATTAAACATAAATCCTTCATACTTAAATAGTAATCTAATTGTGTTTCTTTATTATCTCCGTTTCTTTCTACTAATTTATATGGAAGTCTACACGGTTGTGCACATTTTCCCCTGTTTCCACTTCTTCCCCCAATTTGACTACTTAATTGACATTGCCCAGAATAGCACATACACAACGCCCCATGTACAAATACTTCTATTTCTTTATCAGTATTATCTTTTATATCTTTTATTTCTTTATACGATAACTCTCTTGCTGGCACTATTCTTTCTATACTCTTTATATCATTTATGGTTTTTATTCCTTCTTTACTATAAATTGTTGCCTGCGTGCTCATATGTATTGGTAATTTTGGGAATAATTCATAAACCTTTTTAGCAAGACCCAGGTCTTGAATTATAACTGCATCTACTCCAAGTTTATATATTTCTCCGACAAATTCCAAGACTTCTTCTATCTTATCATCTTCTATAAGTATATTTAATGTAATATATACTTTAACACCTCTAATATGACAGTAATTTATTGCTTTTTCTATTTCTTCTATTGTATCAAAGTTATTAGCATAGTGTCTTGCATTAAAATTACCTCCTCCCATATATATTGCATCTGCTCCATTTTGAACCGCTGCTAAAAGTTGAAGAGGGCCTCCTACAGGGCTTAACAATTCTGGTTTTTTTATTTTATTCATAGTTTCTCCATTCTTATTTAAATTTTACTATTGCATGTATTTTTTCTTTATTCTCATCTA
Source organism: Clostridia bacterium (assembly GCA_028686615.1). Taxonomy (GTDB): domain Bacteria; phylum Bacillota; class Clostridia; order TANB77; family CAG-465; genus CALXJE01. The sequence continues at coordinate 1,264 of JAQUBQ010000013.1, forward strand.
ATAAATAGATTGTATTTTCATCATCTACCTTCGTACATATGATTTTATCTTTTATTTTACTTTCTAGCTTATAGCATATTTCAAATGATTTTATATCTTGTACTTCCTTTTCATCTAATCCTTCAAGTGCCATATCTAAATATATTATATTATTCATATGATTATTGGTATCAACATCTCTTCTTGCAACCACAAATTCATGTATAATCTTTTCTTTTTCTTTATCTGTAAGCTTTACGTTTGTTTTAGATATAGTTACTTTAGATTCTATTACAATAAACTTGTCCAGATATTCCTCTGTTATCCTTTGAATTTTTTTTGTATCCACATCCATCATAATCCACTGTGATTCCGCAGTGCATATAACTTCACCTTTTTCATCCTTTATTTCAAAATTTCTATAATAATATATTTTTTCTATTTTACTACTCCATGTTTTAACTGTTATTTTTTCATTCCATATTGGTTTCCTAATAATATTAACCTTCCAAGCAAGTACAACCCATGCTTTACGAGTTGTTTTGACATTATTAATTCCATATCCTGAAATTCCCGAATGAATAGCCGCTACTTCCTGTAAATATTTTAAAAAAGAAGATAACTTCATTTTTTTATCACTTCCGATATCACTTATATTTACTTCATATTCATTTTGATACATTCCTCTTTTTTTCACGTCTTTTCTCCTTCTTTTATATTATTCTGCTAATAATTATACCATATCTATCATTCATGTGTTATACTTATCACATAGTTTGTGATTTATTATTAATAAATATAATTATTTAGAGAGGATGGATGTTTTCATGAATGTTCATTGTGGCCGGTACATTGACTTACATGTTCATAGTCAATGTTCAGATGGAAAACAAAGTGTAAAAGAAATAATTAATTTTTGTTTGGATAATAATGTAGGAGTTATTTCCCTTGTAGAACACTATAATTTAGGTTCTTACAAACAAGCAAGGACTCTTGCAGGAGATAAAATAGAAATAATACCTGGTATGGAATTCGGAACTGATCTAAAACAATACGGTCTTTCTAAAAATCACGTTTGCCATATTGCAGCATATTATCCTTCTGGCAAGATAATGAGAACTGTAGTAGACAAATATGAAACAAGCCGTGATATTTGTGTGAAGAAAACCTTACAAGCTTTAAATAAAAAGAACATTTTTATATCTAAGTCAGATGTAATGCAAAATGCAAGAAAATCTAATAGTATAGGACGTTTTGATATAGCTATTACTCTTGCTAAACTAGGTTATGCCAAAGACTCCCTTTCTGCTTATGGTGAATTTTTAGATCAAGGTATGCCAGGATATATTGAAAGAACAAAACTAAACCCTGCGGAATTAATAACCGAAATCAGATTAGCTAACGGTGTTCCTGTTTTAGTTCATCCCAAAAGTTTAAAATTAAATGGAAATAGGTTGTTTGAGTTTCTTGAGTTTTTAAAAAGTTATGGTTTAGAAGGTTTAGAAGTTTATAACCCACACCATACAAAAAATCAAGTGACATCCTTTTTAGATATGGCTAGCGAGCTTTCTTTAATTACAACCGTTGGATCAGATTTCCACGGAAGAAGCGACGCTGATATTAAGATCGGATCAGGAATAAACTATAACCTTTGTATTAATGATTATTCTATAATTGAAGAATTAAAAAAAAGGCATAAAATAATATTAAACGCTGCTTAGAGTTTTATATTGTTTTATACTATGATAAAGCCCAGAATCACTGTTAAGTGTTTCTGGGCTATGTAATTGTTTCATCTTTTGTATGTCAGTTTATTTTTTAATCTTTCTTAGGTAAGTTTGGAGAAATAAGGAGTGTGAGAAACATAAATACACCAAGTATTACTAGTGTTCCCTTCCAATTTACTTGGGGCATAGCAATTGCAATCATCGATCCTATTCCCACTGTCGTAAGTAAATTAGCAGCTCCATTACCCTTACCTTTTTTTGACATACTATTTACCTCCTAAAATTTTTTGGGTATTTACTAATATTTAATACACTTATATTATACCTCTTTATTGTTTTTATGTCAACTCTTTTGTTCGCTTTTTATAATTTAATAAATGAATTCCTCTTAAATCATTTGTATAACTAAAAAATGCCCAGGAAATTTAATTCCTAGGCAGCTTAATTTAATCTATTTCTTCTTCATAATCGTCATATAATTCTAAGCCATTCAACATATTTGATTTACAGACTAATAATGTTCCATCATAAAAAAACCAAAAGAACTCTCTTTTTTTGTATTTGATAATTCCATGAGGGAAGCCTATTGCTAGTGATATTAATATTGCTTGTTCTCCGTCAAAATTTTCAAACCCATATTCTTTTTCAACCTTAACATTATTTGGGAGAATTAATTCTTCCGCTTTTAGATAAAAAACATTATACAATAGATTTTTAAAAGCTTCTTCCTCCTCAAAAATCAAATATTTTATTTTTTCATCCGCAAGCTTTATTTTTATATCCCAAAAGTCTTCTCTTTTTATCTGTATGTTATTTGTTTTTGCCATGTTGTTAATTCTACTCCAAACATACCATTTAGGAAGCCCGATAATACCTCTAATTAGATCTTCACATTGATTTTTTTCATTACATTTTCTAAAACATTCCTCTAAATCATCACAAATTTCTTTAATGCAATCGTCATCATATTCCTCATAATTGTAGATTTCTTGCCGCTTAGTTTCAGACATCTTATTCACTCCTTTTAAAATTATTATCAGGTACCAATCATTTATGATGGTATTATACACCCCTAAATTATTATTGTCAATTCCTTATGCTATATTATCAATACATTCTGTAAACTGGCTATTGTATAAGTTTGAATAAAATCCATTTTTCTGCATTAACTCATCATGTGTTCCTGTTTCTATTATACTTCCTTCATTCATAACCAATATTTTATCTGCATTTTTAATTGTTGAAAGTCTATGTGCAATTACAAATGAGGTTCTTCCCTTCATTAATTCATCCATCGCTTTTTGTATTAATCTCTCAGTCCTTGTATCAACTGAACTTGTTGCTTCATCTAAAATTATAATAGGATTGTCAGCTAAGAAAGCCCTGGCTATTGTTAAAAGCTGTTTCTGGCCCTGCGATATATTAGATGCATCATCATCAAGAATTGTATCGTATCCTTGTGGCATTGTTTTTATAAAATGGGAAACATGGGCCATTTTTGCTGCATTTTCTACTTGCTCATCTGTTGCTTTATCATTGCCATATGCAATGTTTTCTTTTATTGTTCCATTAAATAACCATGTATCTTGTAATACCATTCCAAATAACCTTCTAAGATAACCTCTTTTCATTTCTTTGATATCTACTCCATCAACTTTTATTTTACCTTTTTGCACATCATAAAATCTCATTAAAAGGTTAACTATAGTAGTTTTTCCTGCTCCTGTAGGTCCAACTATTGCAATCTTTTCTCCTGGTTTAACTTCTAAATTCATATTTTGTATAAGTGGTGCTTCTTCAACATAACTAAAATCTACTGTCTCAATCTGAACAAGTCCTTTAACTTCCTTTAACTCTTTAGGAGTTTCACTCTCTTTTACTTCTTCTTCTTCATCTAAAAGTTCGAACACTCTTTCTGCTGATGCAATAGCTGATTGCATATTATTAATAATATTAGATAATTGAGCTATTGGTTGATTAAATTGTTTTGAGTATTGTATAAATGCTTGTATATCACCAATATTAAGTGAACCTGATGTAACTTTAATTGCTCCTACTGCACATATAATAACATAGTTAATATTACTTCCAAAGTCAATTATAGGTTTTATGATTCCAGAAACAAACTGTGCTTTCCAACTTACTTTATATAAATCTTGATTTATTCTTTCGAATTTCTCAATGGCTTCTTCTTCTTTCCCATATGCTTTAATTATTTGATGTCCTGTAAACATTTCCTCAACATGCCCATTCAAATCTCCTGTTAGTTTCCATTGTTGTTCAAAATATTTTTGAGATTTTTTAGTTACAAAAGCTATAAACATTATTGATATTGGAATTATTAAAACAGTAATTATAGAAAGTATTAAATTGATTGATATCATCATAACAAGTATTCCTATAAGTGTAGCTACTGAAATTATAACTTGTGTTATTGCTTGACCTATTATTGAACTTACATTTTCTATATCATTGGTTGTTCTACTTAATAAATCACCTTTTGAGTTTTTATCATAATACTTTAATGGTAATTTATTTATTTTGTCATTTACTTCTTTTCTCATATTATATACTATTTTTTGTGAAACACCTGCCATCATATATTGTTGTATATAACTAAATATTGCACTTACAATATATAGGCCTCCAAGTATTAATAATATTGTACCTATGTATTTATAATTTATTTCACCTTTTCCCATAAACTTATTAATGAGTCCAGTGAATAATTCTGTAGTAGCTTTTCCAAGAACTTTAGGTCCAATAATACTAAATATTGTACTTAACACCGCAAATATAATTATTGTAGTTATAATAACTTTATAGTTTTTAAAATAAGAGATTAACCTTCTTAAAGCTTTTTTTATATCTTTTGGCTTTTCATTTTTTCCTTTATTCATAGAACCTCTTCTCATACCTGGTCCTGGAGCCATACTAACCCACCTCCTCTTCTGTAAGCTGAGAATATACAATTTCTTTATATACTTCTGAACTTTCTAATAATTCTTTATGTTTTCCTATTCCTGCTATTTTACCTTCATCTAAAACTATTATTTGATCTGCATCCATTATCGTGCTGATTCTTTGTGCAACTATTATAATCGTCGAATTCTTTATTTCTGATTCTAGAGCCTTTCTTAAATTTTTATCTGTTTTAAAATCCAGTGCTGAAAAGCTATCATCAAATAGATATATTTTAGGCTTCCTAACTATTGCCCTTGCTATTGATAAACGTTGTTTTTGTCCTCCAGAAAAATTATTTCCTCCCTGTGATACTTGTGATAATATTCCATCTTCTAAGGTTTCTATAAATTCATTAGCCTGTGCTATATTGAGTGCTCTCATTATTTCTTCATTTTTTGCATCCTTTTTACCATATAATATATTATCCTTTATAGTTCCACTAAATAAAAATGCTTTTTGAGGAACATAACCAATCATTTTTCTAAGCTTTTTAATATCATAATCTTTAATGTTCACTCCATCTATTAATATTTCTCCTGATGTAACATCATAATATCTAGAAATTAATTTTAATATTGTTGTTTTTGAACTTCCTGTAGATCCTATTATTGCAGTCACCTTACCTGGCATGGCATTAAATGATATGTTAGAAAGTGCTTTTTCTTGTTCTTCAGAATCCGGGTAATAAAAATCAACATTTTTAAATTCGATTGTTCCCTTTTCTTCTTGAACTTCCTTTAGTTCTTCTTTATTTTTAATTGATGGTTCTGTGTCTAAAACCTCTTGTATTCGATTACCTGAAACTACAGCTCTAGGTAGCATAACAAACATCATTGTAGCCATAACAAAAGAAAACAACACTTGAATTGCATATTGAACAAATGCCATCAAGTCACCTATTTGAAGTGCCCCTAGTTCTATTCGTTTTGAACCAAACCATACTATAGCAATTATTGTAAAGTTTATTAAAATGGTCATTACCGGCATTAAAACTGCTAAAATTCTATGTACCTTTATTGATATTGTTATATGTTCCTCATTTGCAGTAGCAAATCTTTTTTTCTCGTAAGATTCTTTATCAAATGCCCTTATTACTTTTACTCCTGTTAACTGCTCCCTCATAATTAGATTTATTCTATCTAATTTTTTTTGTAAAAATTTAAAAAGTGGTATAGCCTTTCTCATTATTATTCCAAGTATTATAAAAAGAATTGGAATTACCACTGCTAAAATCCATGATAATCCTTTGTCTTTTGAAAGAGCCATAAAAATACTTCCCACACACATTATTGGAACCATTATCATCATCCTAAGTACCATAAAAGTAGCATTTTGTACTTGTGTTACATCATTTGTAGTTCTTGTTATTAAAGATGGTGCCCCAAATTTATTTAGATCTCCTTGTGAAAAGCTTGAAACTTTTGCAAATAGCTTGTTTCTAATCACCGTACCATATCCTGTAGAAGTTTTAGCAGACAGAAAAGTTGCAAGAACTGTTACTACTGTTATTATTAGTGTAACTATAATCATTTTAATTCCTACTTTTATAATATAGTCCATATCTGTTACATTTTTAGCTATTATAACTCCGCTGTTCATCATTTGTTTTAAAAATGCTTGTTCTTCACTAGATATATCTTTTAAATCCTTTGATTCCTTTACATTTAACATATTCTCTTTTAGACTGTTTACTGTAGCTTCTGGATTTTGCCCAAGCATCTCTTTTGTAATTCCTGAATCTTCAATTATTGCAGTAAGTTCAGGTATTTCCCCATTTATTAGTGCTTCTTTTAGTTTTGCTTCATCTAGTTTATACTCTACCTTACTAATCCCATTATTTATTACATCTGACATTAATTTAGGTAAATATAAGTCACCTACAGTTTGAATTACTACAAATATAGTTATTCCTATTATCATCCATTTAAATTGTTTTAAATATTTTAGTAGTTTTTTCATTTAACTTATTATTCCTCTCTTTTCATTCCATGTTTTATTAATTAACTTGTTTTATGTCATAGGTTATATATGACGCTATACCTTTTGTCAATTAGTATTCTATATTAGTATACAAATTAGAATTAAACCCCCTCTAATGAATTATTGCACTAGAGGGAATTTTATTACTATATCCTTTTTTATTAATAATTTTCAGCTTTAATTTCAAAAAACGATTTTGGATGATCACACACTGGGCACATTTCAAGTGCTTTTACACTTACGTGAATATGTCCACAATTTCTGCATTTCCACATTTTTACACCGTCTTTTTCAAAAACTTCTCCTTTTTCTATATTTTTAAGTAATTTTCTATATCTTTCTTCATGTTCTTTTTCTATTTTACCTACTGCTTCAAATAAATATGCTATTTTATTAAAGCCTTCTTCTTTTGCAACTTCAGCAAAACCTGCATACATATCTGTCCATTCATAGTTTTCACCTTCTGCTGCATCTTTTAAGTTATCAATTGTAGATGGAATACCATCATGTAATAGTTTGAACCATATTTTAGCATGTTCTTTTTCATTTTCAGCAGTTTCTTTAAAGATTGCTGCCATTTGTTCATAACCATCCTTTTTAGCTTTTGATGCATAATAATTATACTTAATGTTTGCTTGTGACTCACCTGCAAATGCTGCTAATAAATTAGCTTCTGTTTTACTTCCTTTTAAATCCATATCCTTTTCCTCCTTATTTACATTTACTACATAACATATTAAATTTCAATTCATGCGATAATATGTGATATCCCTTTGATATTATCTTATTATCCATCTCTTCAAAATAATCTGCAAAAATATCCTCTATTTCCCCACACTTTATACATATTGCGTGATAATGATGATTATTCTGTTTATCAAATCTATCTTTTCCATCATAATTTTTAAGCCTGTTTATTGATCCTTCTTTAACTAATTTATCTAGATTTCTATATACTGTTCCCAAACTTATTCTTGGATATTCTTTTCTTAATGTTAGATGTATTTCTTCAGCAGTTGGATGATCTTTTCTGAGTTTTATACAATTTAATATGTTTTCTTTTTGTCGAGAATAGTCCATTTTACTACTCCTCCCCTAGAAATGTAGTAATCATTACTACTTTTTTAGTATATATCAAATATATGTTTTTGTCAAATGCTTAATTGGCTTTTTTATTATCACTATTTTCTTTCATCATAATTCCATAAGCTTAGTTTACCATTTATATATATTGGACTTATTTCTTCTACATTTTCAAGTTTAAAGCCATAAATATAATCTTTTTTATTCTCTTCTAAATTTTCACTTAGTGACCTATAAACTTGTGGGTTTTTTGCTATAGTTTTGTTTATGAATTCTTCATCTACACATACACAATCTACAATATTGGCTTTTGCTATAATGCATCCTGTCGGATATTCCAAATTTAAATTTTCAAACCTTTTCATTGCTTTTTTATCTAAGCCTTTTCCTGCATGTATTAGAATTTCTCCTCTATATTTTGTTTTCCATTTTCTAAATTCATATTCTTTATATCCTTTGGATATTAAGGTTGCCCAGGGTTGTTTTATTGTTATAGCTTTCATCGTAATCCCTCCTATTACTTTATTTTAATATATAAAAAGCGAGAAAGCTATCTCACTTCATTTTTTACATATTATTTTACATATAATGCTACTCTAGTAGTCGCTCCCTCATATGCTAAATCTGGTCTGTTTGGTGATCTAAATATTACTGGATGAACAGAACCGCCTGTTGATCTATCCCCTCCCCTTATTATTCTATATGAATTAGCTGTTCCTTCCATTGTCCACTCCCACATATTACCTGCCATATCATATATGTTCTTTTGTTTCCATGCATCCTGATTTCCGGTCATTTGATGCCCTGGACTTGGTATCGTTCCGTCGTTGTAGTTTCCCCAACTTCTTGTATTCTTTAAATCTATTTGACTATCCTTTAACCATCTCATTACTGCATCCCATTGTACTCCATATATCATAGTAGATACTACGGCTTTAGTATTACTCGCATCATCTTTATACATGCTTCTTGCTACTTTAACTGCTCCATTTGCAGTATCATCTCCAGCAGCACCATCATACTCCGATATTGCAGTACTATTGCTCCATGGAATATAGCACCATACCCATATATCTTTTTTACTTCTTGGAATATACTCTCCTGTTGCATAAGTATTTGCTGTATTTGATAATGGTCTTTCCATTCCTTCAGCAATTCCCATTTCATATCTTGCCACAAAGAATCCTTTATATTTTTTTACACTTGCGTGCATTTTATCTACTTCCTTATTTCCGCCTTCTGTAGGTTGTATTTCATAAGGCTTGTCTTCTATTGTCGGTTGATTTGAAAACTCTCTTAGTTGAGTCTCGTAATTCACCCTTACAAAATCATTATAATTTTCTACGGGTACCCACACAAATTGGTTGCCTTTTAAGCCCCCTGCAACAGCATGAGAATCTCCTGCTCCTTCATCTTCACTACTATCAGATATTACCAATCCTGTATCCTTAGTACCTCCTACATGATAGAAGCCTGTTGGTATTACTACTTCACCTACTTTGGGATAAGTTTCTTCTCCATAATTATCTTGAATTACTATTGTGGGAACTCCATTTTTTATAACTACATTATACTTATCTATATCTACTGATTTGTCAATATATGGAAGTAGTTCTTCTACAGATTCTAATTTTTTTCCTTCATTATCTAATGTCCAATTTGAAAACGCAACAACTAAAGCCTGTTTTGTAACTGCTAAATCATTATCTTTTCTTGCCTTATCTGTATTATCAATAATCCCACTTCCATTTAAGGCCATTATCACTGCCCCTGCTAGTATTATCATTACTATTATCGTTATAACTAATACTATTAATGATATTCCTTTATTTTTCCACATATCATTCAACCTCTCATATTTTTTTAATATTTTTAACTCTTATTTGAGCAGGATAACTTTCCATTATTTCTCCAGTATATGTTATTATCAATCTCTCTCCTGTTTTGTATGTTTTATTGGTATTAATTACAAATTTATCCGAACTTCTTCTTTCATCTTCATCTTCTTCTGGCATCACTATTATTCCGATTATCTGTAATTTCAATAACTACACCTATAAATTTATTATCATTTTTATAATTCACAAAAAATATTACGGATACTAGTATTATTACAAAAATTACAAAAATTGTTATTTTATATTTACCCATTTTATTTGTCACCTATTTTTCTTTTTGCATAGTTCCAAGAATCTCTACACATCTCATCTACTGTTTTATCTGCAGACCATCCTAATTCTTCTTTAGCTTTTTTAGGACTAGCCCAGCATTCTGCAATATCACCTGGTCTTCTTGAAGTCACAACATAATTTATTTTAATATTATTTGATTTTTCAAACGCTTTTATAAGCTCTAAAACCGAAACACTTTTCCCTGTTCCTAAATTATATATTTTTGTTCCATTCTCTCCTCTTATTTTATCTAGAGCTTTTAAATGTGCATCTGCTAAATCTACTACATGTAAATAGTCTCTTACTCCTGTTCCGTCTCTTGTTTCATAATCATCTCCGAAAACTCTAAGGCATTCAAACTTTTCTGAAGCAACTCCAACAATATATGGCATAAGATTATTAGGTGTTCCCTCAGGATCTTCTCCTATTAATCCACTTTTGTGTGCACCAACAGGATTAAAGTATCTTAATAACGCGACTGAAAAATTCTTGTCTGCCATTGCAAGGTCTTCTAGTATTCTTTCTACCATATATTTTGTTCTACCATATACATTTTCAGGATCAAGTGGAAATTCTTCTGAAACAGGTACTTTTTCTGGTGCTCCATAAACAGTTGCAGAAGAACTAAATACTATTTTATTACAACCATGTTGTTGCATTACTTCAACCAATATAAGTGAACCTACTACGTTGTTCTGATAATATTTTAAAGGATTTTCCATTGATTCCCCAACAGCTTTTAATCCCGCAAAATGTATCACTTCATTTATATCATTTTCTGAAAATACTTTTAATACATCTTCTTTATTTAATATATCTCCATTATATACTTTAAATTGTTTACCCGTAATCTTCATTATATTTTCTATTACTTCAGGTTTACTGTTACTAAAGTTATCTAATACTACTACTTCTTCTCCTCTTTCTAACAATTCAACACATGTATGACTTCCTATATATCCAGCACCGCCAGTTACTAATATTGCCATATTTTTTATTCCCCCTTCTTTTATTATGAATTATACTATATTTAATTCAAATTTGTAAAGTCATCCTTATTTAAATTTAGAATTCTTATTTCTTTATCTACTTGACATAATTCTGTTTGTGTTGTATAATAATTTTAGTTTGTTTTTGTTTTGCAATAATAATAATTATTATTAAGGAGGAAAAAAGTAATGTATTTAATCTTAACTGATGACAAGGAGTTAATTGATGTTGCTAAAAACCGGAGTCTCTTTATAGGGGAAATCGATGACATCAGGGATATGAAAAAGGCTAATGACTTTCCAGAATCAACAAAATTGGTTGAAATATCAAATAACCAAGCTTGCAATACAGAACTAGCAATCACAAAAATGATGAAATATTTAGGAATCCCTTCTCATATCAGCGGTTATTTATTCTTAAGACATGTGTATTCAGCTTTTTGTAAAAACCCTCAATATATTGAAGGAGGGTATACCAAACTCTATGCAAAAATAAGCAGAGAATTAGGTGACACAAGTCCTAGCAGAGTTGAAAGAGCCATCCGCCATGCTACTGAAATAGTATCAGAGAAAAATCCTGAAACTACACGCGAAATTTTCGGAAACGCTCTTCCAAAACATAAGTCAACCCCTGAAAACTCTATGTTCATTTCTACTACATGTAGATTTCTTGTTGAAAATTTTTTATAATAAATTAGAAGGTGTCAAATTGACACCTTCTTTGTTTTTAACGACCTCCGGCCTCCACCGCCGCCGAAGCCTCCTCCACCTCCACCAGAAAACCCGCCACCGGCACCAGTTCCTGATGAATAGACATTACCATAGCTTATATTTACACTATTGTTTATTGCTTGAATTAGAGAGTTATTAAGTCCTCCATGATACATTACATTCATATATGTTGTACCTATAAATGCATTTTTATTGGTATCTTGTGGGTATATAATTTTTATTTGTTTTAACACTTTGTCTGCTATTCCAAACATAGTAGCAAAAACCAAATATTTTTCCCACAATATTAAATCAGGTACTTCCTTTTCATTTAACAGTGAGAAATCTTTTAGATATTTTTCTAAAGCTCTCCACTCTTCCTTTTCATTTACACCTTTTTGTGTTAATCCTACAAATACATTTCCAATAAGTCCTGATATAATTCCTGTAATCATTAATAGTATACTTGATATTCCAAGAAAAACCGGATACTTTGCTGGTATTGATATAAGTGCTACTGAAGCTATCATTATAAAGATTGAGATTACAATGCTTATCACACATTTAGTTAACCACTTATAATATGTTTTTCTAACCCCTTGATCAAAATTATTTTTTTCTATTTGTTCCCTTTTTGTGTTTTCCTTTATTCCTTCTACCATCTTAGTAAAAACTTCTGTATACCTAGACGTGTATTTTTCAAAATCCTTCATTGTAAAAGAATTTTCTTTTTTTACTATTTTAGTAATATAGTTGTATACTTCTTTTTCATCAGCTTTTAGATCTTTATCATCACCCGTTATTTTTACATTTACCTCTTTTTTACCAAAACTTTTCTCAATGATTTCAAATTCTATTACTTTTTTTAATGCTAAATTTAACATTGTTGCTGATATAATTTTAGGCATAGCTAAATCTAGCATACCTCTATCAAAATAATGCATAAATGCTCCTTCAGCCGGAGTACTTTTTTCACCAGGAATATCTCTAAAATATTCTAATTTTATCTCAGGTTTTAGTTTTTTATTGTTTTTTAATATATCATAATATTTTATAATTTTAAGACTAGTAAATATTATTAATGCAATTCCTAAACCATTAGCAATTGTTTCCGTTGCTTTTGTAATCATCTTAGATTTTATTATAGCCTTCTCTCTTTTTTTATTTGCTTCATTTGCCCAACCTGTTTCCTCTGCTATAACTGCGTCTAAATTGTTTTCATTTATTTCTTTGAATGAACCCGGGAATAGATCTCTTGGTATTGCTAGGCGTATTTCTAACATTTTATTTTTTGAAAAATTCTCTACTTCAAATTCTATTTTATCGTTTGATACTATATTTATTATTCCATTTAACTGACCATGTGCCCATGCTTTTATTTGGTCAATAGCATAAGTATTTGAAGGCAGTTCTATAACACCTTCTATTTTATCTACATTAATTTCAAATTCATTTCCAATAAATTGCCAATATAGTTCAGCATAGTCATTATATTTGTGAATTATGTTTTTCACCTGGTATGATATCTCGTATGTCTTGGTTTCTTTAGCATCAATACTAACCCCCCATGCTATTTCGTGTTCTCCTTTAGAATTTACAAGGGAATAATAAGAATCTTTTATAACATGGTACTTTTCAATGTTTATTTTTTCAAGTGGAATTTTGTTACCATCACTTGTAATTTCATAAACCTTCCCATTAAAAATCCCATCAAATCCTACCCCATCAAGTTTAAATGTCTTATATAATGTGTTTGTATCTTCAACTGTTATATTCCATGTTTCAACTACATCCATATTACCATTTTCTTTTAAAGTCGCATATATTTTCTTCTTATTTAAATGTAATTCCCCTGCCTCTATACTGCTAAATCCAACTAAAAATACAAATAACAAAAAGCTTATTATATATTTTATTTTTTTCATACAAATATCCTCCCTTTACTAAATACTATTCTACATATTCAAGATATATTTTTTTTTGAAAAGTTCCACGTTTATCTGCTTTTTCTTTAATCACTTTTTCAAATTCTAAAATAGATATATCTTTATATTTTAATATTCCTTTAATAACTTCAAAAACATCTGCAAGTTCTTCCATTTCTCCACTTTCAAAATATTCTTCCATTTCTTCCCTTAACTTTATGTTTAACTCTTTTATATACTCTTCTTCTGATAAAATTCTAGTTTTTGGTTTTTCTCCGTTTTTCAATATGATTTCAGGTATTTTATCTCTTACCAACTTGTTATAACTTTTCGTATTCAGTTTTTCTTTTTCCAAAACTATATCATTATATAAACTTTTTAAATTTTTATTAGTTATTACTTCTTTTATTCCCAGTTCTTTTATTTGTGTATATACTACAGTGTAAAATTCTTTAATCTTAGGGTTTAACATCCTTTTGCTTGTATCTTTAACCTTATTCCAATATTCTAGCTGTTTATCATTTGTCCAATCTCTTCCATTATATACAATTGAAGCTGAAAGACTATCACATATACTTTCAACAGCATATTTATATGGAATAATTGGCGTCTGATCTGGTGCATCATAGTCATACCAATATTCTTGATGATGTTTGTTCCTACCTTTATGGTGAAGCCATGCTCTTGAGTATCCTTCTGCCTTTTTACATATGCCTATAGGACTACGTGAACCATCATAATACTTCACACTTTCCAAAAATTCTTCTTTAGTAAATTTAGACCAATCATGCATTAGACCTCTAAAAGGTATTCCTAGTTTTATAGATAATTTAAATACTATCCATTTATGTTTTAATACTAAATTTGTATGCTTTATTATATTTTTAAACATTTTTTTATTCATAAGCCTCTCCATATTATATCATTTATTAATAAACTTTTCTCTTATTTGTGCATCTTTTTATTATTTCCTTTATTTAAATGTCTTCCTAAAATCGCATCTTTTGCATAATTCTTCTTCTATTTTCCTGTTTTCAAAACCTCTTCTCATTCTTATTGCTCTCTCTTTATTTAATATTTTATCTATATTTTCTTTAAATATATTTCCTAACTTAATATCTCCATTATTATCTAAACAACAAGGTACTACGGTTCCGTCAACAAGTATTGCTATTTGCTGGCTTAAAGCATGACAATATCCCTCTGTAGAACAAATATCCTTTTTTAAGTTTGGCCAATTAAACTCTGGTTTAATAGATAAATATATGTTGTTTCCTACTTGTTTTCTATCTTTTATTTCTCCTTCAAACTGAAACTTTTCTTTAATCATTTTTTGTAATATTTGATTTTCCTTAGTTTCATCTCTCCACATTCTAATAACAAAAGAAATATTGCTACCTTTTATATACTCCTGTATCTTTGAAATTGTTTCTTTTATTTCGTCAATATCATGGCTACTTTGCATTGAATAGTTTATTTGCCTAATGTTTTTGCTTTTTAAATTATCAATTAATAATCCATTAGTTGTAATATTTAATTTTAGTTTGTTTTTATATGCTAAATCTATAAATTCATTTATATTTGGATGTAACAAAGGTTCTCCCTTAACGTGCAAATAAATGTGGTTTGTATGTTTTTTTACATCATTAATGACTTTTTCAAAATCTTTTAACTGCATCATTTCTTTTTTTCTATTATCTTGTTCACAAAACGTACATGATAAGTTACATATGTTTGTTATTTCTATATATATTTTTTTAAATTTCTTTTCTTTCATTTTTAATCTACATTACTTCCTTTAAATATTCAATTGTTTTATTTATTGCTAGTTTCATTGATGTTTCAGAATCCTTAAAAGTATGTATACCTCCATCTATTGTAACGAGTTTTGAATTTTTTAATTTTTTGACTATCTTTTCTGATAGCGCATATGGAACGAGCTCGTCTTTTGTTCCATGAACTAATAAAATAGGTATATAATCCCTCTATATTTTTTTACATATTTTGTATCTTACCCATCTAATAAAGGTACTATTCCACAACCAAAGTTAAAACTTAAAAGTATAAACTCTTTATATCCTATATTTTCAAGTGGCTTTTAAATCCTCTACTTCTCCCGTTATAGTCATTCCATTTTTAGGTTTGTCACTTTCACCATGTGATCTGAAATCAAATCTAAAAGTATTTGTTCCTTCTTCACTTATTTTTTTAGCTACCATACCAACACTTCTGTTTTTTTCACTATTAAATCCATGACATAGTATTACTATCTTTTTGTTATCTGACTTTTTATTTAGTATTCCTCTTAAAATTATACTACCTGTACTTTGATAATCTATTCTTTTTTCAATACTCTGCCCCTTTTTTATAAGTATAATATACCATAATATTGAGTATCTGTACAGAGGGGGGAGTTTAATAAAAATGTAAAAGTAATTACATGAAAAATGTTGAAGTATGATTTCTATTTCATCCCCCAACATTTATTATATAATTATTAATTTCGCTTTCTTATACATTTATATTCTCCCATGCTTAAATCTTTTTCAGAGAGGTTTTTGTTGTTTGTATATTATGCATAGCTAATTAGATATTTTGTAGTTGTATTATATATTGATTTCAAGTAATAAAGGTGTATGATCTTGTCTTGTACCTGAATCAATCATATCTGATTTTATTACCTTATCAGCAATTTTATCACTGACTAACCAATAATCAATTCTCCAACCTGAATTATTTATTTTACTTGTTTTAACCCTCTGTCCCCACCAAGAATATACACCTTCAATATCTCCGTGAATATAACGGAAAGTATCTGTGAAACCTTTTGCTAAAAGATTAGTAAATCCTTTACGTTCTTCATCAGTAAACCCTGCTGAATTGCGATTACTTTTGGGATTAGCTAAGTCTATTTCTTTATGTGCAACATTAAAATCCCCAGTTGCAACAACTTCTTTGCTTTTATCAAGACTTGCTAGATAATCCGCATATTTCATATCCCAAATCTGACGTTCTTCTAAACGATTCAGGTTTTCTCCTGCGTTTGGTGTGTAAACTTGTGTTAAGTAAAATTTTTCAAATTCTAATGTTATAATTCGCCCTTCATAATCCATTGTACTTGGTGCTTTAATTATTGGAAAATGAACAATTGGTGTTAAATTGTTCTTATATAAAAACATAGTACCTGCATAACCCTTGCGTGCTGGTTCTACTGAACTATTCCAAACAACTTCATAAGCCGGGAACTTGTCCTTTAAAATTTCCAAATGTTTTTTAGTTGGTCCACTACTTGGCAACTTTGTTTCCTGCACTGCAATAACTTCTGCATCATATGTTGCAATCTTATCTAATACCATTTGAGATAATAAAGCTCGTGGTGAATCTCCAGTTAATGCTGCATTTAGTGAATCAATATTCCATGAAATAAACTTCAATTTTCTTCTCCCCTTACTTACTTTTATGAAAACTCTTATATATAATAATGAGTATGCTTAAGTTGCTAATTTTAATACTTACAGATTTTATATCTGTGACAATAATATTAGGTTTTCTTCTAACTTTTTCTACTGCATTTTTATATTTTATCAATCCACTGATAATTATAAATAGAGTAGTATATATTTTTTAACTATCTATAAAACAATCCTTTTATGATATAAGAACAACTTCCATCTTAAAGTAATTCTTTATATCTTTTTACATATATATTTTTTATAATTGTAGCTAACCCCATATACAAAATTATAGTAATTGTTAAGTAGAAGAAATAAATACTTGGCAGTGGTGCTAAACCTATAGATAAACCGAATTTAGTAAATGGTATTATAGTTAATAATGCTATGCCTGCAAATGTAAGCAATGTCAATTGTCTTGAAGAACGGCTTTGAATAAAAGGAATCTTTGGTGTTCTTATCATGTGAATTACAAGTGTCTGACTCCACATAGATTCAACAAACCAGCCTGCTTGAAAAACTGCAACATATAATGCCATCATTTTAATATCTGTTAATTGATGAAACAATAAACCTCCCGTAAACATTGGTGATATAATAAAATACATCAATAAATATGTTGTAATATCAAATATTGAGCTAGTTGGTCCTATCCATAACATAAATTTTGAAACTGAGTTAGCCTCCCAAGTCCTTGGTTTTTCTAAAAACTCCTTATCCACATTATCCCAAGGAATTGCAATACAAGAAACATCATATATTAAGTTAAGTAAAATCAAATGTAAAGATGCCATTGGTAAAAAGGGTAGAAAAGCACTTGCTACTAAGACTGAAAGCACATTTCCAAAATTAGATGATGCTGTCATCTTTATATATTTAATTATGTTTGCATAGGTTATTCTTCCCTCTAAAATTCCATTTTCAAGTACCATTAAATCTTTTTCTAACAATATTACATCTGCAGATTCTTTTGCAATATCTACTGCATTATCAACTGAAATTCCTACATCTGCTGCTTCTAATGCTCCTGCATCATTTATTCCATCTCCCATATATCCTACTGAATGTCCTTTTTCTCTTAGGCAGTTTATAACCCTTGTTTTTTGTGAAGGTGACATTTTAGCAAATACAGTTGTTTTTTCTGCTAACTTTCCTAGTTTGTCATCTGAAAATTCATCGATTTCCGAACCTATATAAATTTTATCGAATTTAATTCCAACTTGCTTGCAAACACTTTTAGTCACTTCTTCATTGTCACCTGTTATAACCTTTACAGCTACCCCTTTTGCCTGCAAAGCTTTAATTGCTGCTGTCGCACTTTCCTTTGGCGGATCTAAGAAAGCTAGATATCCAATTAAGACCATATCATTTTCATCTTCTATAGAAAATTCCCCAACTGGTGAAGGATTAGTTTTTTGTGAAACAGCTATTACTCTCATTCCTTTATTATTTAGTTCTTGAACTTTCTCTAGTACTATCCTTTTCTTTTCTTCACTTAATTCGACGACCTCACCTTTGTACTCTACAAAGCTTGATACGGTAAACATTTCTTCAACTGCACCTTTGGTTATCATTTGCGTTTTACCAGTATTATCCTCTACTACAACGCTCATTCTTCTTCTATCAAAATCAAATGGAACCTCGTCAACCTTTTTATATCTAGTTATGCTATTTTTAATATTCTTATCACTATCTTTTATTTCCATTGTCTTATCTATAATAGCTATATCCATTAAGTTTTTTAATCCAGTTTGATAATAACTGTTTAAAAATCCATGTCTTAATACTCTAGTATCCGTATTCCCATCAATATCTAAATGATATTGTAATTTAACCTTATCTTCAGTAAGAGTCCCGGTTTTATCTGTACAAAGTATATCTATTGCTCCTAAATTTTGTATAGAGTTCAAGTTTTTTATAATTACTTTCTTCTTTGACATTGCTATCGCACCTTTTCCTAAGCCAGCAGCTACAATCATTGGTAACATTTCTGGTGTTAAGCCTACTGCTATAGATATTGCAAACAATAGAGAACTTAACCAA
>JAQUBQ010000082.1 GCA_028686615.1 Clostridia bacterium
GGCATTCCCCAGTCATCTAAATGCTTTAATCTTCTTAGTATAACTTCTGCCATACAAAGAGGGTCATTTTGAATGTTTGTCGAACGTATTTTAAATTTACGATACATCTTTTTGTTTAACTTTCCATGTTCCCATCTTATCATTGCTCCTACGATATATTCATTTTTCAAATTGGATATATCATAAGCTTCTATAATATTTAATTCCTTTTCAAAATTCAACTTATCTTTTAATATATTTATAACATTTTCTTCTTTACTTTGAAGTAATTTTACTTTTAAATTATTCTCAACCATTTCAACAAGTTTCTTTTTATCACCTATTTTAGGGACTCTTATTTCTACCTTTTGCTTTTTCTTAGATGATAAATATTCTTCTAAAACAGAGATTTCCTCTTGTGAATCTTCAATGCTTGCATATATTTTTTTAGGGATATCTACCTCTTCTTCTGAATAATATTGAGACATTATACTAAGTACTGATACTGTAATATCACCTTCTTCTAAATCATTTAATTTTAAAGAAGTATGTTTTATAATTTTGGAATTACGAATTTTAAAAACCTGTAAATGTAATCTTACATCTTCTAATACGTAACCCCATATATCTGTGCTGTTTTCATTTATGTTGTCTACCTGTTGTTTTACACTAAGCTTATCTATAGACTCTAATCTTGACTTTAATTTTGCCGCTCTTTCAAAGTCTAATTTTTCAATTGCTTCATTTATTTGATTTGTTATAATTTGTTTTGTACCTTTTGAATCTCCATTAATAAATAGTTTTATTTGTTCAATCATCTTTTTATATTCATCAAGGATAACATCATTTATGCATGGACCTACACATCTCCCTATATGATAATATAAACAAGGTCCCTTTTTTTTATTAGATGGTTTCTCAAAGCTTATTTTACATCTTTTAACCGGAAATATTTCTTTTATTATATGCATAACATCATTTGCAGCTTTAACATCAGTATATGGCCCAAAGTACAAGTTATTATCGTTTAATTTCTTTCTTGTAATAAATATCCTTGGATACGTCTCTTTAACCGTTATTTTTATATAAGGATAGTTTTTATCATCTTTTAACATTACGTTATACTTAGGCATGTTTTCTTTTATATAATTACATTCTAATACCAAAGCTTCTAGTTCATTGTTTGTAATAATATATTCAATATCTGTTATCTGTGAAACCATTTTTTGAATGCGTATTGTTTTAGGACTTTTATTAAAATATTGTTTCACTCTTTTTCCAAGGGCTTTTGCTTTTCCAACATATATAATTTGTTTATCTATATTTTTCATTAAATAAATTCCAGGATTTAAAGGTATATTATCTATTTTTTTCTTTAAATCATCATTATTTATTTCTTTCATTTTTACTCCTAATATAAAAAGAAGGCACACAAAATGCCCTCTTTTTGTTTTCAAAGATTATTCTGCAGCCACTGGTTCTTCTTCTTCATTATATTTTTCAATAATAGCCGCTTGTATCATTTCTCTTGTTTCAGTGTTTATTGGGTGTGCTATGTCTTTAAATTCTCCGTTTGGAGTTTTTCTGCTAGGCATAGCAATGAATAAACCTTTATCACTTTCAATAATTTTAATATCATGAATTACAAAAACATCATCAAAAGTTATTGAAGCAATAGCTTTCATTCTATTTTGAGAAGTGATCTTTCTTACTCTAACATCAGTAATTTGCATTTTGTACACCGCCTTCCTTAACTGTTATAGTTTAATTATACATTATCTGCGATTAATGTCAATACTTTAATTAATAAAAAATGGTAATAATTGTTTAATATTATCGTTATAAAAATCGAAACAGATAAGTTTTAACCTATCTATTTCAAACAGTTATATAAAGTTAAGTATATGAATTAATTCTTCTACATCAATGTCTGCTTTTACTTTTGCCTTCTCTGGATATTTTACATTAAACCCTATAACATTTATTCCCATGCTTTTAGCACTAACTATATCTGAACTATATCCATCTCCAATCATAATTGCATTATTGGAATTTATACCATTTAGAGCACGTTTATAAGCAAGTTTATTAATTTTAGGATAATAGTCATCCCAGCAATATAATCTTTCAAAATACTCGCTTATTTTTAGCCTTTTTAATGTTCTAAGTTGATGTTCAAAAAACCAATCAGAAACAGCAATAATTTTGTAACCCTTGTTATATATTTCATCTAATAACTCTTTTGAACCTTCCATTTGAATTGAAGTATTTACTTCTTCTATTCCCTTCAAAACATCAATTCCTTTAAGTCCATGTTTTTTAAGAGATGGCATTATAAATTCTATAATTAGTCCAAATAGTTCCTCACCTATACGCATGCTAGGAGATATGTGTTTACTATTTTCCCTAAACATAGTTTCTAATTCTTTATCAAAGTTTGGATCCTCCCGTATTCCTAAAGTATTTGCTATCAGTTCACGTTCCTTCTTTTCTTGATGTTTAATAATAGTGTTATCTAAATCTAGCATCACTAGTTTAATATCCTGAAACATAGTCATAGGTTTCATCTCCTTTATAATATTTGTAGTTATTATATCACCTGCATTTGTTTATGTCAATTTGACTAAATAAAAGAAGCGCTACCTTACGCTTCTATTATGTATTATATTTTAAATATGGTTCTTAATACAAATTTCATGAATTTTCCAGGTTTTATAACGACAACTTTCATATAACCCCTCCTCTAACATAATAGCCAGATTATTCCTAGCCAAATTATTGCTGCTGCAAAAACTAATACCCACGTCCATAGAGGTAAAAATATAGCAATCATTGCTCCTATTCCAAAAGCTATTAAAAACAATCCTATTGTTCTACGAAAAGCACAAAAAAACACTTTTTACCCCCCTTATTGACATTAATTATGAAAAAATATATACTAGTGCTAGTTTTAATATATAGTATGAAAAAAATGAGAAAAGGTGATTGAAGTGTCTTTAGAAAATAAATCTAATAACAATTTACTTAATGAAAAACAAATAACTGAAGTTATAAATATACTTGAAAAGGAATATAAAGGAGCAACTTGTGGACTTGATTATAACAATGTTTTTGAATTACTTGTAGCACTTATTTTGGCTGCTCAATGCACTGACTTAAGGGTAAATAAGATTAGACCTATTTTATTTAATAGATTTAAAAACGTCTATGAGATGGCTAAAGCAGAGCCCAAAGAAATTAGTAAAATTATTCATTCATGTGGATTTTATAATAATAAAACAAAAAACATTTTAGGAGCTTCTAATATAATTGTATCGAAATATAACGGAAAGGTACCCGGTAATATGCAAGATCTTACAACGCTTCCTGGTATTGGAAGAAAGAGTGCAAATATAATTTTACAAGAGTGCTTTAATGTTTCTGTTGGAATTGCAGTAGATACACATGTTAGTAGAATTTCTAAAAGATTAGGTCTTACGACTAGTACTAATCCTATTATAATTGAAAGAGATTTAATGGAAAAACTAGAAAAAAATTTATGGAATAAGATCAATCATATTTTAGTATGTCATGGCAGAGCCATTTGTGATGCTAAAAAACCCAAATGTGATAAATGTATGGTAAATCATATTTGTAAATATTATAATAACTAGTTTGTTGTATTATAATTTAACAATACATTATTATTTCCTTATTTTAAGTCTATTTATATTCTTTAATATTCTATCCTTTGGAGTGAAGAAGTTCCAAATAAATTCACGGACTTGCAATAAGTTCATACAATACTTGACAAGTACGTTCTTTTTCACATCAAAATTTATTCCTCTTCTTTTCAAATACTTGCAAGTAAATAACCTGCAAGAAACACAATTGATTTCACAGTTTTTATCACTAAGATATTCACATCTTTCTTTTTTTGATATATTAAAACAACAACCATCTAATTTATTTTTTGGCCACTTTTCATTTTCCCTTTGAGCTATACATTTATTATTTTCAAAAAGGCAATAATTATATTTTTTTATATCAGTTTCTAACTTTTTACATAATAAATAGTATACATATTCATATCTTTCAGGTTTTCTTTTATATGTTGCTAATTGTATTATTTCACTAAGCTCCTTAATATAATTAATGTTAATATCCATAACGCTATAAATATTTGCTATTAATCCGGTCTCTTTTAATATTGCATATATTGTCTATTTTTCTTATTAATGGAATTAATTTAATCTTTGCATTATCTATTTCTTTACTATTATCATTTAGACTACTGAAAATGGCTTCATTAACTTTTTCTGTTGTGTTTTCTTTTAATTCTGTTAAGTTTATTTGGTCAATCCTTTTAACCATGCTGGTTATATTGTTTTCTAATATAGCATCCCAATTATACCATTTTTGTATAGCATTAGTATTAATATCTAAAAATACATTATTGTTATTGCTTAACAATTTTTTTAAAGATTTAAATTCTTTAATGTTTTTTATTGTTACTATAGTTACTCCCATGTTTTCGCATAGAGCCTTTATTTTTTTATACCTTTCATCGTAAGTATTCGTTATTTCTATTATTACCTTATTGTTCTTTTTACATTGTTCTACAATTTGCTTAATATCTGCTTGAAATATACAATTGTTTCCCAATAGATAATTATCAATGTTTTCGTTTTCTTCTGACAAATAAAATTTAACGTATAAATTATATAAAAACTTGCAGGGCTCTTCATCCACTAATTTTATGTGATTAATTTTATCCGTAATTTCATTACTAAAGATTTCCTTTTCCTTCATAATACAAATAATATCTCCTAA
>JAQUBQ010000083.1 GCA_028686615.1 Clostridia bacterium
TTTCATTTTTTGTGTTATATTATTCATAGAAGTACCTCCGTGATATTTTTTTGATTTAGTAAACCAATTATATCATATCGGTACTTCTATTTTTTTATTTTACTGACATATGTTTGTTTAACCTATACACATTTTAAATTTTATGGTCTTTTTTTATTGACTTTGTTTACCTTCTAGTGTAAAATATATTGGCAATGTAAATGTAAACTAAAGCACCCCGGATTTTAGATGCATTTATAAATATGAACAAAAATATAGTTTAGGAGGAAAACCGAAAGTGAATAATAAGACTCATAGTGTTAAATTAAATGAAATAGAAAAAAAATGGTACATTATTGACGCTGCAAACAAACCTTTAGGAAGAGTTGCTACAGAAGTAGCTAAACTTTTAAGAGGAAAGCACAAACCAACATTCTCAGCACACATCGATTGTGGCGATCATGTAATTGTTATAAATACTGATAAAATGGTTCTAACAGGAGATAAATTAAATCAAAAAATGTTTAGACGCCATTCTGGTTATGTTGGAGGAATGAAAGAAACACCATATAAAAATATGATGGATAAAAAATCAGACTTTGTTCTTACACATGCTGTAAAAGGAATGCTACCAAAAAATAGTTTGGGTAGAAAAATGCTTACAAAAGTAAGAGCATATAAAGGAAGTGAGCATGATCAACAGGCTCAACAACCAGAAATTTGGAATTTTTAATGGAGGTAAGAAATAATGCCAAAAAAAACAGAAATAAATAGAAAATTTACATACGCAACAGGAAAAAGAAAATCAGCAATAGCTAGAGTAAGATTAACTCCAGGTACTGGAAAAATCACTATAAACAATAAAGATTTAAGTGCTTTTTATACTATAGAAACTCTAAAGGCAGTTGTTATGAGACCTTTTAGTGTGTCAAACTTAGCAGAAAAATATGATGTAATAGCTACCGTTAAAGGTGGCGGATTCTCTTCTCAAGCAGGAGCAATTGCACATGGTATTTCTAAAGCTCTTTCAACAACAAGTGAAGAAGCTAAAGGAATATTAAAAAGAAATGGGCTATTAACTAGAGATTCTAGAGTTAAAGAAAGACATAAATACGGACTTAAAAAAGCTAGAAAAGCTCCACAATTCTCTAAGAGATAAAAAAATGTATTTAAAAATCCAACTATTTCGGTTGGATTTTTTATTATATTGATTTTTATCATTTTTATGTTATAATTTATGTAATGTAATGTTTAAATTTTCTACGAATGGAGGAATAGTTATGACTATTAGTGATATCGACTTATCTTTTTCGACCATCTTTAATTTCAAAGGTAAATCTGTGACATTCCATTTATTTCCGCAACAAGTTTCAAGTGATGTTTTACTCTTTAATATTCATGTTGTTGCCCCTGATTCTACATACAAGAGACCTAAAGGATATGTATATTACAACAGAATAACTGCAGAGACATTTTATAATATGCCCTTCTATGAAATTACAGACTATAGAATAAAGGCTATATTTACTAAAAAGTTAAGAGAAAAAATTGAGCTTTTTAATGAAATTGTATCTAAATAACATTAAAGAACCGACATGAATATGTCGGTTTTTTAATCAATATATTCTATTGTATCTTTTAAATTTATATCATCAATTCCTTGTAAGTTATAATATGATTCAGGAATGTCACCAACTATAACTGTTTCTGCTACTGTTATATTTGATTCACAATTTGCAATCTCAGTTATAAATGGGGCCACCATTCTAACACTAGTTTTTACCTGTATATAGATCCTATGCCTTGTTTGATTGATTCCCTCTGTCTTAAATTCTGTTTTGAAATCAACAACTACATTTCCCATAGGTATTGCCTTTACTATAATATGAGGCCCATAACCTGAAAAAACTGATAATCCCAAGGCCTTACCTATCGGTATTCCAAATTTAGTTCCCTCTAAACTTAATAGTTTTTCTTGTATTTGATTAGTTATTTCTACAGATAATTTATTCATTTCAATAACATCTGCATTTAAACCTGTTATCTTTCCATTCTCTCCTACAGAAACATGCATTAAATTATCATATTTTATTTCAGATATTTTTTCCATGACTGCTTCATTAGTAGCTTTTAGTGCTATGGCTTTAGCTCTATTATCTGATAATGTTCTTATTGTAGGGCTAATTTGCTTAATAAAAAATATATACATGATTAATAGTATACCGTAAATTATTATAAATAAGGCAAATGCTTTTTTTATACGCATTTGCCTTAAAAGCTTGTAATAATATTTTAATCTCATAGTATTACCTTATAATTAATAACTTTTGACCTATATCAATTTTATCCGGATCTACTATCATATTTGTTTGAGCAATTTTATCAACACTTGTTTTATATTTTTTAGCAATTTTCCATAATGTATCACCCTTTTTAACTATATATATATTCATGTTATCAAACAGTTCTTCATTTAAATTTTCAAATTTTATATCATTAATTTCATCTATATTTTCCGCATTATATATTTCAATCTGTATTTCAACTTCACTATTTGCTTCAACGCTATTATTATTAATACTAATATTATGATTTAGTAAATCAATACTTACATTTACATATTTTTCATCTATATCTTTAGGGATAGGTATGGTAGTATCAATCAACATATCATATACTTTATTTTCTATTTTATTACCATCTAAAATATCATACATTACATTAACTTTAACGTTGCCATTTACATATACATTTCCACCAGAAACCTTATTTGTTACGTTTGATATATCTATATTCGAATCTAGCATTCTAGCACCATCTGGTACAATACCAATATTGTCAGTTAATGTTACTATTTTGTTAATTAATTGTTTGTTTTTAATTATGCTTACATCATTTTGTTTATAATTTAATTCTTTATCTATGCTATAAAAGTCATTAATATATTCAATCTCTTTTTCTTCATACATTGTTGCATCTGCACTTACTTCAGCATTAATGTTTAACATTTTCCCTGTATCATTTGAGGTGTCAACTGATATTTCAAAATTCTTTATATTATAGTCAACATCAAATTTATTATTATCTTGTATGTTGGAAAATTCTAGCATTCCTGTAAATGGTATATTGGTTATATACTTAGTAATTTCCTGCTGTTCAGTATTAGTAGTGTATATTATTGTTACTCCTATTTCTCCTTTAAGTAATATTTTATTATAGCTAACTTTATACTCTGTGTTAACAATGTTAGTAGTTACTCTTAAAATATCCTTTATACCAGCCTGTGTATCTGGTAACATTATATCTTCGCTTGCATCTAATGTATCCTCTTTACTTTCATGAATATTAATAAAGCTATCCTTTGATATTTTAAATTGCATATCTTTTGAATCTTCGATTTTCTTTAATAACTCAATTTCTCCTATTTCCATTAATTTATATCTAAATATAATTTCTGACTTTAAAGATATCTTCCTTTCATTTGGTAATGAATAAATAATATTTCTTACTATAGGTAATATTCTTAATTTCATATCTGGCATTATTTCCTTGCCTTCAAGTACTTTAACAAAAGGATATGAAATATTAATTCCTCTAATTTTACCACTATCTGCTATGTACATTATATAATATGTTATATTTCCCGATATTCTTATACTTCCTTCTGCTACTTCAGTAGATGTTATGTTTACACATTCATCAACCTTAATTATTTTCATAACATCAGGTTTCGTATCTGGCACTAAAACATCTTGCTCTATCCATATTACATTAGATCCTTTCACAATATTTTTATTCACATTTATTTTTTGCTTATCCATATTTACTTGCATAATCTTCCTCCTTATACCTTTAATACATGTATATGAGTAAAACAATGGATTATGCAAAAAAATAACACAAGTAGTATAATTTCTACGTGCATTATTTAAATTTATAATCTAGTATATTTTTTAGGTAAATTTAATTCATAATTGACAACTGGTTCGCCTGTGTCTATTTTAGTCATTTCTAAGTTGTTAGTAAGGATGTCTGCATATGTATAAGAATATTTATGCTCTGTTTCTTGCTCTTTTATAACAAACAAATTTGAAAATACCCCGTCTATCGTTCCTACCTTTTGCATTTGTTTGTTTCTTCCTAAATTGGCCTTGATATATATTTCTTGTCCAATACAACCTTCCATATGTTTTTTAACTTGAAGTAATGAATCTCTAGAAATCATATTACCACCTCTTCGCCTCTTTAATTATGAATTATAGCATAATCAAAATTTTATGTCAAAAAACAAAGGGCTTGTTTACACCCTTTGTTACATTATTATGTTTACCTTTTTTCTTGCTAATCAATAGTCGTTATTATATCTTTCATGTATTTTACATTTGTGTTACATTGTCGTATTATTGTTGATTTATAACTTTAATGGCTGTTTTTACTTGTTCATCTTTCCCTAAATCCAATAATACACTACTACTTCCTTCTGATAATCCTACTTCTATATCTGGCATTATACCTTTCCCATGTATTTCATTACCTGATGAAGTATGATATTTAGCTGTAGTTATACTAATAGCCCCTCCATTTTCAAGTGGAATAATAGATTGAACTATACCTTTACCAAATGTCCTTTTCCCAACTAAAGTGCCTTGGCTTAAATCCTTGACTGCCCCTGCCAATATCTCAGATGCACTAGCACTTGCTTCATTTATAAGAATAACTAACGGTATTTCTATTTTGTTTTTATCTGACATGTATACCTTTTTAGATCCATCCCTGTAAATAGTTTCTA
>JAQUBQ010000014.1 GCA_028686615.1 Clostridia bacterium
TTTTAAAAATAAAATGATAGATAAAACATTAGTTAAAAAAATTATCCCTGGGTTAATTATAGGAAGTATAGTTGGGACTTATTTTGCTACAATTATAAATGAAAACAAATTAAGAAAATATTTTTTGATTTTTATTACAATAATAGGAATTTATGAAATAATTTCAAGTTTAATTAATATAAAAAAGGGCAAAAATAATAATAATGAAAATAAAATTAGAAAGGAGAGAATAATATGAAGTTTATAAAAGGTATAATAATTGGTACAACTATTGGAGTCGCAGTTGGAATGGCTATAGGAGCGACTAATTATAAAGATATATATGATGCAGTTAAGCATGGAAAAAAAGAAATGAAAAGATTTAAGAGAAAATATGTAAGAAATTTTTGTTAAATTTAAATGGATAAAATTGAAAAGTAATATTATAGAAGCTAGGTTTTAAAACTTTAGCTTCTATTTATCTTTTAGCCATTTTTTCATGTATTTACTTGCTATTTAAAAACCTCTATAGTAAAATATATCTATAAATAAAAGGTAAATTGGAATTTTACGCACTTTTGGAGGGAAATATGATTTATACAAAATTAATGAAAATTTGTTTTGGAATAGCAATAGTAGTACTATTAATGTCAAATGTAGTATTTGCAGTTACAGATTTGGGTGTAAACGATGATAAGGTATACAATGGAGTAATGCAAGTATTATTTAAATTACAAAAATATTCTTGGCCAGTGGCTATAATAATATTGATATATGCACTATACCAATATTATGTTATTGGTTCAGAAGCATTTGAGCATAAAGTAGCAGGGCAAGGATTAATAATGGGACTTTCTATTTTTATGGCTATTTTACAATCCTTACCATTATTATATGCAATATTAATTGTAAAATAAATAATATACAAAAGAATAATTAATACATAGGTGGTGTCAAATAAATGAGAGTATTATTTGGTTTAAGTAACGATGATACGGTTAAATCCATTGTAAAATTTTATGAGGAAACATATAAAGAAAAGTTGGAATACAAAAATGTATACTATTTTAAGCAAGCTATTCAAGAATTGCAATCTGGACAATATAATAGATTAATATTACTTGAAGACTTAGAAAAGTATCCGACAGATAATTATGCACAAATTGATGATTATATTTTTAAAAATATAGACACAATGAGTGATGAATTTGATGCGAAAAAGATTATTTTTATAGCATCAGACAGAAGAAAATTAGGAGATGGGTTTCTAACAAAGTTATTTAACCTTGGGGTATATTCTGTTTTAACAGGTTCAAACAGGACAAAAAGTAAAGTTTGTGAACTTATAAACAAACCTTTAATGAAAAAGTCTGTTAAAAAGTATTATGAGGATAGCTCAAATAAAAATTTATATGGAAAAGCAGAAGTTTCAGAAGTGGAAATACAACGAATATTAGCATACTATAGAAATCAAGAAGGAAACACAGAAAAGTATCTTGATATCTTTGAAAGAGTTTGTTCACAATATACTAATGAACAAATGAAAATTATTATACAATTTTTAGAACAAGATGTGAAAGATTTTCTTTTTATAAATAGTGATAAATATAAAGCAATATTGAATATGCAATCAGTAGTTTTACCTCAAGTATCAGAACAACCATCAATAATTAACGAAGATGAAAAAGGTAAAACCGAAGTTATAAAAATTGAAAAGCAACCAGAAATAATTGAAAGAATAGTAGTAAAACAAAGCAATCAAGCAGCTCCAGTTATAACATCAGTGCTTGAAAAAGAAGTAATAAAATCAGTATATGAAGTACCAAAGGACTATAGAAAAGTCGTATGTTTAATTGGTGCACCTAAAACAGGGACAACTTTTTGTATTAATGCACTTTCACATATGATGTATAAAAATGACGTAAAGACAGCCATTGTAGATATGACTAAAAAAAGAGATTCATATATTCTTTACACATATGATAATGTTGGAAAACGTGCAATAGCAGCAGAAAGTTTAAAATATGCAAGTAATGGAATAAACCAACCGTTGGTTTATGGGAAACTTAGTATATATACTTCAATGCCAGGGGAAGATAGAAAAAAGTATGCAGCGACAAAAGTGTTAGATACAGTTTCTCAAAACAGTAATGTTGTTTTTATTGATTGTGATTTTTCAACACCAGCTGATTACTATAGACTAGCTCAAGAAATATATGTAGTTCAAGATATGGATATATTAAACACAAATCAAATAACAATGTTTTTAAGAGAACTTAAATCACGTGGGATTCCTATGAGTAAAGTTAAGATTATAATAAACAAACATGTTAGATGTGCACTTACATCAAAAGATATAATAGATGGAATAGCAACATATACAAGCCCGGATTTAAGGATGTATGATGAATTATTTCCAGCAAGTGAAATGCAATACTTTATATTACCATTTGAACAAGAAAACTACACTAAATATATAGAAATGATGTTTAAATATACTAATACTTTCTCATCATTTACAACAGACTTTAGAGATAATCTAGGAGTTATAGCTAATGCAATTTATCCTATAGGTACATCAAAAGGTTATAAAGGTGAAACATATAAAAAAACGAAATCTAATTTCTTTAAAAATTTATTTAAAGCAGATAATATTACTATGATTAGTAGTCAAAATTCGGGTTTTGAAAAAATAATAGAAGAATAAACAAGAGAAAACAGGAGAGAAAAAATGATATTTTTAATAATATTTTTAATTATTATAATAGCAGTATTAATTACATTACTATATTTGAAATTAAAACAAATAGCATATTATAAGGCAGTTACAGGGAATATGGCAGCCATGACTGTTATGCAAAGAATGTTTGAAATAATGGCATCAAATATCCCAGCAAAGAATAAAATAGAAGAGCTAAATAATATTATAATAGACGTGTTTGATTCAAAGTATTCTACAATATCAGTATATGATGGAAAAGAATATGAAATTAAAGCTACAAACGTTGAAAATATTTACGCAGGAAGTATGGTTAATTTGGCAGAAAGCGATGATTTTAAATCAAATGCTATGAATAACATATCAAAGTATTTAGTGGCAGCGGGAGCTAGAGTATTAGGTTATAAGTCTGCAGCTGAAAGAAAAATAAAATCTGCCATGTTTTCACCAATTTATTACAATGAAACGTTTTTAGGTTTTTGGTTACTAGAAGATAATGCAGAAGCTGCATATGATAATATTTCAAAAGAAGAACTTGCAAAATTGAAAGATAATATAGGTGTATTTATAGAAAATATAAGAGCACAAGAAAATCTAGAAAACGCATATAACACAGATAAGCAAACAGGATTCTATAATAACATTTATTTATACTCAAGTGTTAGGCAACAAACATCAGTGGTAGAAAAATCTTCTATTATCTTAATATCTTTTACAGGGCTGCCTAATATAAATGAAGAATATGGTAGAGAAATAGGAGATTCATTACTTTTAAAAGCTACAAACCTTTTAAAAGATACAATACCTTCTGATAATACAATAGTGAGGTACACAGGGAGCCGATTTATTATAGTTTGTCCAGGAGTTGCAGTTGAAACTATACATGGAACCATAGAAAGATTTCTAAGTAATTTAAATTATCAACAAGAACAGGTTAATGGAAAAATTATAAAATTAGATACACAAATATTAATGAGTAATATTAAAAAACAAAGCATGATAGAAAAAGAGATAAACAATATGAATGCATATTTAGAAGGAATGAAAGAAGTTAACACTATAAAAATAATATAGAAAGGAGTGGTGTTAAAATGGAACAAAACACAACACTATTTAGTCCACAGAAGGAAGAATCAAAAAGAGTAAGAGAAATTATGGATGAAGTTATACTTGCTCTTAAAGACAAAGGTTATGAACCAATTAGCCAAATTGTAGGATACATTCTATCAGGAGATCCTACATACATAACATCGCATAAAGGAGCAAGAGCTTTAATATGTAAAGTTGAAAGAGATGAACTTTTAGAAGAAATGGTTAAAAACTATATAAATTAAGAGGTGTATAATGGGTAGAATACTAGCCATTGATTATGGCGATGTCAGAGTTGGTTTAGCAGTATCAGATCAAACCAATATAATTGCAACAGGACTAGAAACATTAGTAATAAATAAAAACAATAAGATACTAATTGAAAAAGTAGAAGAAATTATTAATGAATATGATATTGAAACGATAGTAATAGGATATCCTAAAAATATGGATGGTAGTTTATCAAAAAAAACAGAAGATGTTGATAAAATAGTAAAAAAGCTAGACAAATTTAATATAAAAATAGTAAAATGGGATGAGAGACTTACTACGCGATTAGCATATGGAACTATGAAAGAGCTTGGTATATCTCAGAAACAAAAAAATACGTATGCGGATAAACTTGCAGCAACTACAATATTACAAGACTATTTAAAGTATACTAATTAAGTAGAATAAGCTAGAGAATATTTGCAGATAATATTAAGAATAGGAGGAATTTAAAATGGAAGAAAAAAAGGAATTCGGATGTGAATCAGGTTGTGGTGGCTGTAATGGAGGTTGTTCACCTGAAGGCTTAGAAGAAATGGACATGGAGGATGGAATTTTAACATTCACAGATGAAGAAGGAAATGAAGTGGATTTTCAAATATTGGATGCAATTACAGTTGATGAAAAACAATACTTAGTTGTACTTCCTTGTGAAGAAGATGAAAGTGAATCAGATGAAGAGAAAGACTCAGGAGTATTAATACTTGAAATAAAAAATGAAAATGAAGAAGAAGTTTATGATTTAGTCATAGATGATGAAGTGGCAGAAAAAGTATTTGAAGAATTTAAAAAAATAAATGAATTAGAATAAGAGGTTATTTACAATTGTTAGAGTATAAATATCAAAAATGACAAATGATAAATAAAAGTTTAATATGAAATGTTGGGGGGTAAGGATAATGAAATTATCTTTGCCTCACTTCTTTTTAACGCTGTTTATAATTAATTTAAAAAACAACTAAAATAAAGTTAGATTTATCGTTTTTACGTATGCTAAAGCTAACTTATGGTTGGTTTTCTATCCTTATGCACATTACAGCATTCTTAATTTAAAGTTCTTAAAGTTGCTAAAACCATATGATATCCTCTTAAGAGTCTTTATCTTTGTGTTTAATCATTCTTTAATAACATTTGTATAATCTGTTTTGAAAGAATTAGGAATATATTTATCCCGGTTATGAAATGGCTGCAAGTGTTTGTTAAATTTGTGCAAATCACAATTTTTAGCATATATTAACTATTCCTTAAATGGTTTTACTTTTTTTCCATGTTTTTTTCATCATTTACTTCATATAAAACTTATTCTATATAAATGTTTTTAGTTTTCTAGAGTTTTTATGTGCAAAACCTGGTTTATGTTGACTTATGAAATTGTGGCATGTTATACTAATGAGGTAATAAAATGTCCATATATAAATTTAATAATTATAAGGAGGATTTCAGATGTATTATTTTGAAGTAACAATACAGGCTTTAACGATGATAGTAGGAATCTTTATATGTTTTGGATTAATATGGGTAAACAATAATTCAAAACGGGCTAAGCATGAAGAACTTTTCTATAAGGAAATAGGAGATACTTCAATAGTAAATTTAAGTTATGCATCACTATTCTCAACGGAGCAGTTAGCAGTAGAAATAAAAAAGTATATTAATGCAAACCCAAAAGAAATGGTGATATTTGGCCTAAGTAAGTATAATCATATATTCGATAAAAACAATACTATAAAAAATATTGAATATAGCATTGAATTATACAAAGAAACAATTAGGAACGATAATAAAATACAAAATTCATTAGGTTTTTTTAATGAAGTAATGGAAAGTTTGGGAAACTCAATAGATCAAGACATATTTCAAACATGGATTAGTTGGTCACATATAGGACGGTATAGAAAGTATTTTATGAGATATTTAAGAAGTACAGAAGAAGATTATAGGTCTAATGGTACAATTAACGCAATAATAAGAAGGTTCCACAGATAATATAAAAAGAGACTAGAAAATTCTAGTCTCTTTTTACTAGCATTAAAATTATAAAGCATTAAAAATTATAATTTGAATAAATAGTGAATTTTTAGTGAAATAGGAAAGAATACCCTGTTTTTTTATATTTTATTATGGTAAGATATATTAAAATATACTAAAATTGGTAAAGGAGAAACACAATGTATAAGCTAACAAAGGAAATATTAGAAATATATGAATTAGATGAAAGAGTAATTAAATTAGATGAAAAAGTAGAAGAAGACATTTTACCTATTTTTGAAAAAATAAATGAAGTTTCATTATATAACCAAGCAAAAGTGCATAGAGCATTTAAAAATAATAGGATTAGCGAAGTTCATTTTAATACAACAACAGGTTATGGTTATGACGATTTAGGAAGAGAGGCAATTGAAAAAGTTTATGCAGATATTTTTAAAGCTGAAGATGCTTTAGTTCGTATACAATTTGTAAGCGGAACGCACTCGTTATCAGTAGCGTTATTAGCAAATTTAATGCCAGGTGAAAAAATTTTAAGTATAACAGGAGACCCTTATGATACTTTAATGGAAACAATAGGTTCAAAAGAAAAAAGAGGTTCACTTATAAACTCTGGAGTCTCATATGAAAAAATAGATTTAATAAACAATGAATTTGATGTTAGAAAGATAAAAAAACATTTAAATAAAAACAAAGTAAATATGATTTTTATAGGAAGATCTAGAGGATATACATCGAGAAAATCCTTAACTATTGATAAAATAGAAAAAATAATAAAGACAATAAAAGGAATAGACAAAAATGTTAATATAATAGTAGATAACTGTTATGGAGAATTTGTAGAAAAGAAAGAGCCAATAGAAGTGGGAGCAGATATTGTAGCAGGAAGTTTAATAAAAAATATTGGTGGAGGAATATGTGAAACAGGGGGATATATAGCAGGTAGAAAAGATTTAGTTATGAGATGTGCAGAGAGATTAACAGCGCCAGGTATAGGTAAAGAATGTGGAGCTACCCTTGGCAAGAATAAAGAAATATTACAAGGACTATACCTTGCGCCAGTAACTGTAAAAAATTCAATTATGACGGCTACTTATGCAGCCAGATTAGCGATGGAGTTTGGAATTAAAGCTGATCCTGAATTTAACGAAAAAAGAACAGATATTGTAGAACAGTTGGAAATAGGTAGTAAAGAAAAACTAATAAAGTTTATACAAGAAATACAAGCAAGTAGTCCTATCGATAGTTTTGTGACTCCAGAACCTTGGGCAATGCCGGGTTATGCTGATGAAGTTATAATGGCAGCGGGAACGTTTGTATCAGGCTCTTCAATAGAATTATCTGCAGATGCTCCTATAAAGGAACCATATATAGCATATGTGCAGGGTGGACTTACATATGAAGCAGCTAAATTATCGGTTCTTACAGCTTTATTTAAGACTTTAGGTGATGCTTTATGAGTAGAGTAATTGTAATTGGAGCAGGACCTGCAGGAATGGTTGCTGCCTTAGAAGCAAGAAAAAACGGGCATGAGGTAATATTATTAGAAAAAAACAATGAACTTGGAAAGAAGTTAAATATAACTGGAAAAGGACGATGTAATGTAACATATGTTGGAGATAATGAAAAGTTCTTAAACAATGTTGTTAATAATGCAAAATTTTTAACAAGTAGTATAAATACATTTAACAACATAGATTTAATAAAATTTTTAAATGAAATAGGTATTGATGTTAAAGAAGAAAGAGGTAGTAGAGTATTTTTAAAATCAGATAATGCAAAAGAGCTCACAGAAAGATTTAATAAAAAACTAAAAGAAATGGGAGTAAAAGTTTTATATCGTAGTAGTGTTAAAGATGTAATAAGTGAAAACAATAAAATAAAAGAAGTTATTTTAGAAGATAATAAAAGTATAAAATGTGATGCATGTATTATCGCTACAGGAGGAAAAAGTTATCCCGGAACTGGAAGCACAGGAGCTGGATATAAATTTGCAAAAAATTTAGGACATAATATTATTGATCCTAAACCAGCACTTGTAGGATTAAAGGTAGAAGAGCAAAGTGAATGCAAAAAGCTACAAGGACTAAGTTTAAAAAACGTAGAAATAAGTATAAAAAATCTGAAGGATAGTAAAATTATTTATAAAAATTTTGGAGAAATGTTATTCACACACTTTGGTTGTAGTGGCCCACTAGTGTTAAGCGCTAGTAGTACAATAAATGGTTATAGTGATGATATAAGTAAAAGAAAAATAGAATTATTGATTGACCTTAAACCAGCACTTAGTAAAGAGATGTTATATAAGCGCTTAACAAGAGATTTTACAAAATATACTAATAAAAACTATGAAAACAGTTTAAATGATTTATTGCCAAAAAGCATTATACCTGCTATAATTTTAAGAAGTAAAATAAATGCTGATAAAAAGGTAAATCAAATAACAAAAGAAGAAAAAGAAAACATAGTAAATGTAATTAAAGAATTTAAATATATAATTATGGGATTACTTCCTATAGAAACGGGAATAGTTACTGCAGGAGGAGTTTCTACAAAAGAAATTAACCCAAAGACTATGGAGTCAAAAATTGTTAAAAACTTGTATTTTGCAGGCGAAGTAATTGACTTAGACGCATATACAGGTGGATATAATTTACAAATTGCATTTACAACAGGATTTGTAGCTGGAAATAATATTAATTGAGGAGGATAAAGTATGGAAGAAAAAGTAGAAAAAAAAGTACAAAAAGCACCAACTTTTATGGTGAATAAAAGAAACAACAACATTGCTCTAGTTATTGTATTAGCTGTAATTGGCGGAATGATAGGAGGGGTAATGGTATCTTTTTTAATAGGAGGAACAACCAGTATTAATGAAAAACCTACGGTTGGAACTGTAGCAAATTCAATAAAAAAATATGAAATAGAACAAACTAATAGCCCTGTTGTAGCTGTTGCTGATGCAGTATCAAAGTCAGTTGTTGGAATAAAGGTTAAATATTCAGCAGAAGTATTTAGAGGCTTTTCAACTGAAGCAGAAGGAGAAGGCTCGGGGATAATATACAACAAAGATGGATATATAATTACAAATTATCATGTTATACAAGAGGCAGCAACTAATACAACAGCTAAAATAGAAGTAGTTCTTTCAGGAACTGAAGAGTGGATACCTGCTACAGTTATAGGATATGATAAAATTACAGACTTAGCAGTTATAAAGGTTGAAAAAGAAGGATTAAAGGCAGCAAATTTTGGTAAATCAAAAGATTTAAAGGTTGGTGAAATAGTTGCAGCTATAGGAAATCCACTTGGAAGTGAGTTTGCAGGGACTGTTACATCGGGAGTAGTTTCAGCACTAGACAGATCTATTACAACAGATGGAAGGACATATAAATTAATTCAAACAGATGCAGCTATAAATACTGGAAATAGTGGAGGAGCACTTGCTAATACAAAAGGAGAAGTTATAGGGATAAATACTGTAAAAATAATAGCAACAGGAGTAGAAGGTATAGGTTTTGCAATTCCAAGTGATGAAGCTGTTCCAATAATAGAAGAACTTATAAAAAATAAAAAGATAGCTAGGCCAAGTATTGGAATAATGGGATTAAATATTACTGATAGTATGATAGCAACATATAAAAATTTAGAACTTGGAATATATGTAAGTGAAGTTGTAGAAAAAGGACCAGCAGAAAAAGCAGGAGTAAAAGCAGGAGATATAATTATAAAAGCTCAAGATAAAAAAATTGAAACAATGGATGAATTAAATAAATTGAAATATTCATATAAAATAGGAGATAAATTTAAAATAACTGTAAAAAGAGAAGGAAAAGAAGTAAATTTAGAAGTAGTATTAGGAGAAGAATAATAAATGATATATACACTAAAAGCACTAAATAAAGAAGGAATTGGGAAGTATCAAGATATTGAAGTTTTATCTAAAGGATACTATGAAGAAAAAAAATCAAAGTTTTATAGTTATGTTTTTTCAATCTCTTCAAAAGAAGAAGCAGAAAATGTAATAAAAAAATGGAGAGAATTATATAAAGATTCCAGGCATTTGGTATATGCATATTCTTTAGAAAATTTATCAAGATATTCGGATGATGGTGAACCTTCTGGTACAGCGGGTAAAGTGTTATATACATATTTACAAAATAAAAAGATTATAAATGCTTTAATAATAGTTATAAGATACTTTGGGGGAATATTATTAGGTAGCGGACTTTTAACTAGAGCATATTCTAAAACCATGTTAGATGCATTAAAAAAATGTGAAGAAGTTGAATATCAAAAAACAGAGAATATAAAACTAATATTTAATTATTCAGATGAAAGTCGAATACTAAATAAAATAGAAAAGTATAAAGGAGAAGTAATAAGTAAAGAATACTTGGAAAATGTAACATTTTCAGTTGTTATTCCTGAAAAGAGTATTAATAATTTTCAAAAATGGATAAAATAATTTGAAAAAAAAGAAAGATGCCGTAATGTTTTATGCTTCTCTCTTTTTTTGACAAAACTCGATGGAAATTTTTAACAAAAAGCATTGAAAAACAAAAAAATAGATTATATAATAGCTTCATCGGTTCTGAAATAGGAGGGAAATATGAAGGAAAAATTAAAGGTCATGATAGTTGACGATAATAGGGAATTTGTGAAAGTGCTGTCAATGTTTATAGATGGGGAGCAAGATATGAATGTGGTTTGTAGTTGTAACGATGGACTAGATGCAGTTGCTTTAATGAAGAAACATGAGCCAGATGTTGTATTATTAGATATAATTATGCCAGAAAAAGACGGTCTAGCAGTATTAGAAGAAATGCAAGTTAAAATAACAAATAAGCCGCTTATAATTATGATGTCGGCTATAGGACAAGAAAAAATCACACAAAAGGCAGTAGTTTTAGGTGCTACATATTATGTAGTAAAACCATTTGATCTCACAACATTAACAGAAAGAATTAGAGAATTGGTTGGAAGTACACCATCTGGATTAGTAAATGAAAAGGATGCCCAAACATATATGTTTGCTGCCCAAAAAAGAATGAAAAAAACACCTCCAATTGAAGTTAGAGTTACGAATTTGATACATAATGTAGGAGTTCCTGCACATATAAAAGGATATCAGTATTTAAGAGAAGCAATAGTTATGTCAGTAGAAAATGAAGAAGTTATAAACGCAGTGACAAAAACGTTATATCCAACCCTTGCAAAAGGATTTAAAACAACTCCATCAAGAGTTGAAAGAGCAATTAGGCATGCCATAGAAGTTGCATGGAATAGAGGACAGATAGAAGTGCATGACAAAATCTTTGGATACACAGTAAATTCAAATAAAGGAAAGCCAACAAATAGTGAATTTATAGCAATGCTTGCAGATATGCTTAGAATGGAAAGTGCAGAACTAGGGGAAGCAACAATATAAAAAAATAAAAAACTAATATAGAAAACTATATTAGTTTTTTTTTTATGTTTTTTAGGACAAACAGTTCTAAAAGGTAAGCAAATGAATACATATATATTAGGTGAGCATAATTGAACAAAAAACTTATAATGTATTATGCATTTTTTTGTACTTTAACATTAATAATTATAATTATCTTTTTGATAAATATAAAAAGATGGGAACAAGAAAAACAAATTACAGAAAAGATAGAAAAAGAGATAGAAGAAGTAAAAAAGTATGATAAGGAAAACAAGGTTTCTCGAACAATTAGATTAAAAATAAGTAATACTGGTGAAGTACAAACTATAGATATGGATGAGTATTTAAAGGGTGTACTTCCATCTGAAATGCCACCCTCATATGAAATGGAAGCTTTGAAAGCTCAGGCAGTTGTAGCAAGGACATATGCATATGAAAAAATGAGTACTAATACACACGAGGGATTTGATATATGTGATA
The DNA here is from genome assembly GCA_028686615.1 of Clostridia bacterium. Classification (GTDB taxonomy): domain Bacteria; phylum Bacillota; class Clostridia; order TANB77; family CAG-465; genus CALXJE01. The sequence goes on from JAQUBQ010000014.1 coordinate 11,955, forward strand.
ATTTTGCTTGCTGCCAAGCATATTACAATAAGGAAAAGATAAGTGAGATATGGACGGGAAGAGGGTTTGATAAAAAAACAAGAGATAAATATTGGGAAAAGATAAACGAAGCTGTTGATAGCACGAATAATATAGCAGTAGTTTACAGTGGTAAATTTATAAAAGCATATTTTCATGCTAATAGTGGAGGAAAGACAGAGTCTGCAAGTGAAATATGGGGAAAACAGAAAATATCATACTTAGAACCAGTGGAAAGCAGAGGAGAAGAAGAACATAGCTATTATAAGTCTAATGAATCATTTACAGCTAAGGAGATAGAAAATAAAATCAATAGCAAAAGCGAAGTAAAATGTAGGGTTAGTAACGATGGAAAAGATGAAATTGAAATATTAAGTCATACAGTAAGTGGAAGAGTTAAAAAAGTAAGAGTAGGCGAAAACATTTATGAGGCAACATTTATTAGAGCAATACTTGGTTTAAAATCTACAAATTTTTCAATAGAAAAGAAGGATAACAAAATTATATTTAATGTTACTGGATATGGACATGGCGTAGGAATGAGTCAAACTGGTGCAAATTATTATGCTAAAGAAGGATATATATATGATCAAATTATAAAACATTATTATAAAGGCGTTGATGTTGTAAAAGTAGAACAAAAGGAAGATTAAAAGGGGGAGTACAAATGAAAATTAGTTATGTTAGTCTAAGAAAGAAACTTAAAGAGAGAGCTAAAGAAAAATTAAAAAATAAAGAGGAAATAAAAAATAAGAAAAACAAAAGTAACAGGTGGAGAGATATATATGCAAACATTAAACAAGTTCCTAAAGGAAGCTATATTTTATTAATATTTATGATAATGTTGCTTGCTATTACTACAAAATTAAATTTATCTACTCTAAATAAATCCAAAGAGGAAGATTATAAAATATATAGAGCTGAAGAAATAATAGAAGAAAAAACAACACCAGCAACAACAGATAATATAATAATTTATCAAGAGGCAAGTAGTAGTATCTTTGATATTAATGAAGATATTAAAGCAGTAGAAACTACAAGCAATAATACGGAAAGTGCAAAGAAAAGTACTAAGGAGAAATATATTTATACACATCAATATGTTAGACCAGTAAAAGGTAAAACTATAAAAGAATATAGTATGGATAAAGTGATATATTCTGCAACACTTGACATGTGGAGAGTACATGATGGGGTTGATATAGCTTCAGATGAAGGAACAGATGTAGTTGCAGTTGAAAAAGGAATAGTAGAAAGAGTGTATGAAGATGCATTTTATGGAACTAGTGTAATAATAGATCATCAAAATGGTATTAAAACAGTTTATAGAAACTTACAAAAGGAAAATTCATTAAAGCAAGATAAGGTAATTGTAAAAGGTGAAGTGATTGGTAAGGTGGGCAATACAGGAATAGGAGAGATAAAAGATGAGTCCCATATTCATTTTGAAGTTATACAAAATGGAGAAATTGTGGATCCTAGGGTTATAGGGATAAATTAAAGAATAAAAGATACATAAATGAATATGATATTAGTATGAGAGAAAAATATAAGAGGTGATAATATTGTTACAAAACGATATAGAAGAAAGGGTTAAAGCTTTGGCAAGCTATATTATAGAAACGGGGAGCACGGTTAGGGCAGCAGCATCTAAATTTAATGTTAGTAAATCTACGGTGCATAAAGATATAGCTGAAAGATTAGAAAAGATAAATCCAGCTTTAGCAACTGAAGCAAAAAAGGTACTTATGCATAATAAAGAAGAAAGGCATATACGAGGAGGAATGGCAACAAAGCAAAAATATAGTCTCAAAAAGAAAATTTCGAAAATAGGATAATAGCAAGCATTAGCTTGCTATTTTATATATTAAAAAAGACCAGGGAATTGAACACTTCTAATATTGTGGTATAATTTGCCTAGTAGGAGGTAAACTATGGAATATAATAAACTATTAGAAGCACATAAAAGATATGGTACAACAACAGAAGATATTATTAAATATAAGGATTATACTAACATACTTGATACTGTTGTTATAGCACCATGGTGGGAACATAGTATGTTTGAAAATGATGATGTTGAAATAAAGCAAGAAGGAACTAGAATATATAATATTAGGGGAGATAAATTTGAATTTTCGTTTATACAATTGAAATTAATTGGAGCACCTTCAATAATGGATTATATATTATCTCTTGGAGTTACTAAATGTAAAAACATAATATTTTTAGGGTCAGCAGGGTCTTTAGATGAGGATATAAAAATAGGTGATTTAGTAGTTCCAACTTATTCTATATGTGGAGATGGAGCATCTAGATATTTAAATGATAATTTAGAAGATGAATTTGGTAAAAAAGAATACCCAAACATGGAATTAACTGAGTTATTAAAACTAAAAACGAAAAAAGTAACAGAAATATATAAAGTAGGAATATATAACGAAGCTAACTTTAGTGTTGATTCTATATTTGCACAATTTGCACATATGGATTATATAAAAAACACAGGAGCTAAAATTATTGAGATGGAAACTGCTTTGGTATTTAAATGTGCTAATATATGTAATATTAAATCAACAGCTTTACTATGCATATCTGATAATACGTTAGTAAAAAAATCCTTGTATAGTGGTAGAAGTGATGAAGAGAACCAGTATAGGCATATGGTTAGAAATAGTATAATTCCTAAAATAATTATAGAAGTTGTAAAGGACATCCAAAAATGAAATTATTAATATGGAACATTTGAAAATTTAATAAAACATTTTAAGAATAGGATAAGTTTAAAATGAACATATCCTATCTTTTATTTAAAGATAAATAAAAAACTATTACAATATAGGTATAAATAGAATTGAAATAGTGTAGAATATATCTAGAATATGTTGCAAATGAAACGTTTTTGTAATATAATTGTAACAAAACAGTAAAACAAAAAATAGAGGATGTGATGAGATGATGTTTGGGCAAGACATAGGACTTGATTTAGGTACTGCTACAATACTTGTATATGTAAAAGGTAAAGGGATTGTACTTAGAGAACCAGCAGTTGTCGCAATAGATAAAAACACAAATGAAGTTCTTGCAGTAGGACAAGAAGCAAGAAAGATGCTTGGTAGAACACCAGGTAATATTGTTGCTATTAGGCCACTAAAAGACGGAGTAATATCAGATTATACTATTACTGAAAAAATGTTAAAGTATTTTATTAGTAAAGTATCAGGAAAATTTGTATTAAATCCAAGACTTATGATTTGCGTTCCATCAGGAGTAACAGAAGTTGAAAAAAAAGCAGTAATAGATGCGGCTAATCATGCAGGAGCAAGAAAAGTATATTTGATAGAAGAACCTATAGCTGCAGCAATAGGAGCAGGTTTGGATATTTCTAAGCCTTATGGAAGCATGATATTAGACATCGGTGGAGGAACAACAGACATAGCAGTTATTTCGTTGGGAGGGGCAGTAAAAAGCAAATCAATAAAAGTAGCTGGGGATCAGTTTGATGAGGCCATAATCAGGTATATAAAGAGAAAACATAATGTAATAATAGGGGAGAGAACAGCAGAGGATATAAAAATTAACATTGGGTGTGCTTATCCTAAAACAGTTATAGAAACAATGAATATTAAAGGAAGAAACTTGACAACAGGTTTACCCGTTGAGTTAGAAATAACCTCAGAAGAAACGCTAGAAGCTTTAAGTGAAAGTGCTACTCAAATAGTTGAAGGGGTACATTCGGTTTTAGAAGAAACACCACCAGAATTATCTGCAGATATAAGTGATAGAGGAATATATATAACTGGAGGTGGAGGATTATTATCCGGTTTGGATCAATTGTTGCATGAAAAGACAGGAATTCCCGTTATGATATCAGAAGATGCAGTATCTTGCGTGGCAATAGGTACGGGGAAAGCATTAAATCATATAGATTTATTAGAAACAGGTAACGCTGTAAAAATAAAGAAGTTTTAATCATTAAAACTAAGCAAAAGTATGGAATCGCTTATCCATACTTTTTTATTTAGCAATTATACTACTAGAAATCTATTAGATTTTATGTTAAAATAAGGATATAATAAAGAAGGGAAAAGATTATGGATAAAATAGAATTGCTAGCTCCTGCAGGTAGCCTTGAAAAATCAAAAGTTGCGTTTTTATATGGAGCAGATGCAGTATATGCAGGCACATCAAAACACTCACTTAGAACGAGAACTGAAATGGATAGTGATAGTTTAGAAGAAACTATAAAGTATGCTCATAGTATAGGTAAAAAGGTATATGTGGCCCTTAATATATATGCTTTTGATCAGGATTATAAAGAAATAGAAGAAGAAGTAAAAAGATTAAATAAAATAAATGCAGATGCAATAATAGTTGCAGATGGTGGAATAGTTGAAATCATAAAAAGTATAACACCAAATATGCCAATTCATATCAGTACTCAAGCTAACACAGTAAGCCTCCACGGTGCTAAATTTTGGAGTAATAATGGTGCTAGCAGAATTATACTAGCAAGAGAATTAAGTAAAGATAAAATAAAATATATTATGGAAAACAAACCAAAAGATTTAGAAATGGAAATGTTTATACATGGTGCAATTTGTTTTGCATATTCAGGAAGATGTTACTTGAGCCAGTATTTATCAGATAGAAGTGCTAATAGTGGAGAATGTAGTCAACCATGTAGATGGAAATACAATTTATATGCAGAAGAAGTAAACAAACCTGGAAATAAAATAGAGCTTGACTATGATGAAAAAGGCACATATGCATTTTCATCTAAGGATTTATGCTTAATAGATAAAATACCTGAAATTATAGAAATGGGAATGGAAAGTTTAAAGATAGAAGGAAGACTTAAAACTGAATATTATTTAGCAACAGTTGTTAGAGCTTATAGACAAGCAATAGATGATTATTATAAGAATAAGTCAAATTGGGATTCAAAAAAGTATTTAAAAGAACTTATAACTGTTAAAACAAGAGGGCTTTCAGAATTTTATTATTCAGATAATAATAATTATGATATCCATGATTTTTCAGGTAAAAATGAAAATGGAATATATGAATATGGTGCTAAAGTAATAGAGGAAAAAAAAGATAATATATACATTGTAGAAATTAAAAACAAACTAACAATAGGTGATATATTAGAAGTATTAAACCCAAATGGTATTGATATTCAATCTTTTATAATTAAAAAATTATATGATATAAACACAAATGAAAGCATAGAAACTATAAATCCAGGGGTAAAAGGGCAAAAAGTAAAAATGGAAATTCCATATAAGGTTGAAAAGGATTATATAATCAGGAGAAAAAAATGAAAAGAGCATTTCACAGGACAGAACTATTAATAGGGAAAAGAAACATGGAAAAATTAAAAAAGGCTAAAATTTGTATTTGTGGTATAGGAGGAGTTGGATCTTATGCGTTAGAAGCACTAGTTAGAACGGGTATAGGGAGTGTAACGATCATTGATTATGATGAAGTTGATATTACAAATATTAATAGACAGATTATTGCAACTGTTGATAGTGTTAATAAAGCTAAGGTAGAAGTAGCAAAAGAAAGAATTCAAGACATTAACCCTGAAATACAAACAACAATATTAAAGGAGTATATTGACAAACAATTAATAGAAAATAACATAGATAATACATATGACTATGTAATAGATGCTATAGATACAATAGATTCAAAAATAGCATTAATAGAACACTGTACTAAAAATGATATACCTATCATTTCTAGTATGGGTATGGCAAATAGAATGAATCCATGTAATATTGAAGTAAAAGATATATATAAAACAACAATGTGTCCACTTGCAAAGAAGCTAAGGAAAGCGCTTAAGGAAAAAGGAATAAAAAAATTAAAAACCGTATCTTCAATAGAAGAACCCATGAAGATGATGACTAGGGAATTGGGGAGTATAGCCTTTGTTCCTAGTACTGCTGGACTTGTAATAGCATCGGAAGTTATTAAAGATATTATTAGTGGAGGTGAGTAATTTATGGGTAGAGGAAAGTTTGATGATTGTTCAAACTGTATTTATGCTACTTTTAAAGCTAAAAGAAAATATATATGTAAATGGGATAAAACAAGAGAAGAACAAGAAATAAAATGGTGTAAGGATCATACGGGAGAAGATGAATAGTTGTTAAGAAAAGAAGCAGAACAAAATCTGACTTCTTTTTTACTTAATTTTTTTCACATATATATTTTAGCAACATAAATTAATTATATAAAAGGAAGGTATATAATGATAAAAATTAGTTTATGTATGATTGTAAAGAATGAAGAAAAAACATTAGATAAATGTTTAAAGTCTGCAGAAAGGATATCAGATGAGATTATAATTGTAGATACTGGTTCAACAGATAAAACAAAAGAAATTGCAAAGAAATATACACAAAAAATATATGATTTTAAATGGGTAGATGACTTTGCAAAAGCAAGAAACTATTCATTTTCTAAAGCAAGCAAAGAATATATAATGTGGCTTGATGCTGATGATGTTATTTTAGAAGAAGATATAATAAAAATAGTAAAATTAAAGAAACAAATAACAGAAGATGTTGATATGGTTATGATGAAGTACAATACGTCATTTGATGAAAATAATAATCCAACATTTTCATACAATAGAGAAAGAATTTTTAAGAAAGAAAAAGGATATATATGGGAGGGTAGAATACATGAAGTGGTTGTACCTTCAGGGAATATAATATACTCTGATGCAGCAATTTGCCACAAAAAGGTATCGGTAGGTAATCCTAAAAGGAATTTAAATATATTTAACAAAATGATAGCTGAAAATCACACTTTTTCAGCAAGAGAACAATATTATTATGCAAGGGAATTATATTATAATAAAGAATATGTAAAATCAATAGAAGAATTTAGGAGTTTTTTAGACTCTAATAAGGGATGGAAGGAGAATAATATAGAAGCTTGCTTAAATATGGCAAATTGCTACAAAGCATTAGAAAGTAAAGAAAAGTATTTAATGGTACTTTTAGAAAGTTTTAAATATGATACTCCAAGAGCAGAGGTTTGTGTAGAAATAGGAAAGCATTTTTTTGATTTAGAAGAATATCAAAAAGCAATATTTTGGTATAAAATTGCTGTAGAGTGCAAATTAAATGATATAAGTGGTGGTTTTATAGCTATAGATAGTTACAAATATATTCCATATATCCAGCTATGTGTTTGTTATTATAGACTTGGGGATATAAAAAAATCTATATATTACAATAAAAAAGCAGGGGAAGAAAAGCCAAATGGAAAGGAATATTTATTTAATAAAAATTACTTTGAAAAGGTAGATAATGAAGTAACCCTTTAAGTGGGACTAGAATATAATATAAAATAATGATGTTGTATTAAAATATAATATCATTAAAGGAGGTTACTAATAAATGAATAATCCTATATATAACTATGCAGATGATAGGATGTATAATAAAAATAACCAAAGATATGATAATTCTAAATGTTGTGAAGTAAGCGTAAAAGGTTGTCCAGGACCAATGGGTCCAATGGGACCACAAGGTTGCCCAGGACCAAAAGGCTGCCCAGGACCAATGGGTCCAATGGGACCACAAGGTTGTCCAGGACCAAAAGGTTGCCCAGGACCAATGGGTCCAATGGGACCACAAGGTTGTCCAGGATCAAAAGGTTGCGCAGGACCAATGGGTCCAATGGGACCACAAGGTTGCCCAGGACCACAAGGCTGCCCAGGACC
>JAQUBQ010000084.1 GCA_028686615.1 Clostridia bacterium
AAAAATATAGATATAAAGCTAGAGGAAGATTTAGAAATAGGTGAAGGAAAAAAAGTTGTAGGAGAAGGTTTACCTGGAGGCATAATCTCATTTATACGAGAAAAAGGTGAAAGGGTTAATAATGCAAAAAAAGGAAATGTGATTACTGTAGGAGACATAACAGGAAACATTATTAAAGGTCAAAAGGTATATAGGATAAGCAGCAAAGAATTAAATAGAAATTTAAAGAAAACATTTGAAGGTAAAGAACAAAGAAAACAAAAAGTAAATGCAAAATTAGTTTTTAAAATAGGACAAACTCCGATAGTAGAATTAAAAACCAATATATTTAGCAAAGAAATCATAGTAAAACATATTGGGAAAGATAAGTGTGAAAGGGGAGAAAAGAGAACTTTAAATAAAGAAGATATAATTAATCAATTTAATAAAACAGGAGATACACCATTTGAAATAATAGAATATGATATAGAATTAGAAGAAGGATTAATGATTCAAATGTCTAAAATTAATGAACTTAGAAGAGATGTAATTTATAAAATGGAAATAGAAATAATTAATACCTTTAAGAGAATGGAAGAACCAAATTTGAATATACAAAACAAGGATGATACTGAACTAAGCCTCACGGACATATCAAACAAAAACACTAAAATATCAGCATACATTTATAGCATGGATGAATTAGACAATTTAGATGGATTCGAAAAAGTAAGTAGAATATATATATCATTAAAAGATGCTATAAAGCATGAGATAGAAATAGCAAATAAATTTAAGAATAAAGAAATATGTGTATACTTAGAAACAATAACTAGAGGAAGGGTTCTAGAAAACATTTTTAAAAACAGAAAAATCCTAGAAAAGCATAACAAAGTATTAGTTTCTAACATAGAGCATTTAGAGTTATTAAAAGGTATAAATGTTGATATATGGTTAGACCAAAGTTTAAATGTTTTTAATAGTGAAACTAAAAAATATTTTGAAGATAAAAATGTAAAGGGGATAACTTATTCTCAAGAAATAACGCTAGAACAAATTATAAATTTAAAATCAAATAAATTGCAAGATGAAGTTGTTATATATGGAAACGTTCCAGTAATAGTTAGCGAGTTTTGCCCTGTTGGTGCACAAAAAGGGAGAAGGAATTGTCTTTTATGCAAGAATGCAAAATATAATCTTAAAGATAAACTTAATATGGAATTTCCAATGCTTTTTGACAATTCAAATTGCATGGTAAAAATATTAAATTCCACTAAGCTATATTCTGAAGATGCAATAATAAAATTAAATAATAAAGTAGATTATTTAAGGTTATATATATTTGATGAATCAAAATTAGAAAGAGAAAAAGTAATTGAAAACACTTCAAATATCCTGAACAGACAAAGTACTAACTATGAAATGATTACAAATAAAGAAGAAAAAAGATATTATACAAACGGACACTTTTTTAGGGGAGTATAAAAGACTATATTAATTAAAGTAGAATTTTTTAAATTACTTTGATATAATATGCATTAAGAAAGTAAGGGTTAAAAAGATGAATAAATTAAAAAATGGAATAGAAGCAATATTATTTGCAATAGGAAGAAGTATAAAAGCAAAAGAAATAGCAGAAGTATTAAATTTAGAACATGAAGAAGTTGAAAAAATATTAAAAGAACTGCAACAAGAATACTCGAATAATAAAGGAATAGTTATACTAGAACTGAACGATGGATATCAAATGGTATCAAATAAAGAAAGCTATGAATATGTTAATGCTTTTATTATTAATTCAAAGAAACAAAATCTATCTAATACTTGTATGGAAGTGCTAAGTATAATAGCGTATAACCCTAAAATAACTAAAAGTGAAATAGAAAAGATAAGAGGAGTAAATAGTGATTCTCAAGTTTCAAGGCTTTTAGAGTATGGATTAGTAGAAGAAGTGGGAAGATTGAGTTTACCAGGACGACCAGCAATCTTTAGTGTTACGGAAGAATTTTTAAAATGCATGGGAATAAAAAGTATAGAAGAATTACCATCGTTTTCTGAAATAAGCACAGAAGATGATGAATTGACTATGTTTAAAGAAGAGATTAATCATTAAAAGATAAATATTAAGTATTTAATAATTAAGAGGGTGCATTTATGGAGCTTATATGCGTTACAGGTGATGAACAAATTGATAAAAGTAAATATATATATAACAAAGCCTTAGAAGTTACTAATCAAGCAAAAAGGGCAATTGTTTTCGTGCCTTCTCAAGCAAGAATGATTGCAGAAGAAGAATATTTTAATAAAACAAATAAAAACTATATATCAAATGTAGAAATAACAAGTATTTCAAGATTCATTACTAAAGAACTTCAGAAAAGTGGACATACCTTTAATAAAGAATATTTAACAGAAGGTGCTAAAAGATTATATGTAAAAAAGATAGTTTCAGAAAACAAAAGTGATTTAGAGGTTTTTTCTAAAGTTGCTGACACGCCTTCTTTTATTGATATGCTTATTTCGTACGGAGAACATATCAAAAAACAAGAAATTACATTAGAAGATATAAAAAAAGTAGAAGGATTAGAAACAATTAGTAAAAAGAAACTAGAAGAAATTATAAAACTTAATGATAAAATAATGATTAAAACAAAGGAAAATCATATTGATAATTTAGATCTTTTACAGATTTTTTGTGAAGCTATATCAGGTGAAAAAATACAGTTAAAAAATGTAGAAATGTTTTTTCATGGATATAATAATTTTAGTAAAAAAGAATTAAATTTAATAAAAACACTTTTATTGCATGATGTTGCAGTAACGGTATCTTTAACTATTCCAAGTAATATAAACGAAGAATTAAAAGATGGAATATTTGAAGTATCATATAAAACATACGAGGCTATCAAACAAATAGCAACTGATTTAAAAACAAGTCTTAAAATCATTACACCAAATATGGAAATAGACAAAGAAAAGGAACTTACTAGCTTAACGAGGCAAATATTTAATGAGCATAATAATGATGATATAGAATACAAAGCAGTGGACTTAAAGATATATTCTAATACAGAAGAAGAAATTATAAATATAGCAGAAAACATACTAAAGGAAATAAGAATGCGGTAAAGGATATAGGTGGAATGATTATGCTATTTACACAAATGATTTTGCATCATACGAACCAATAGTGCAAAGAATTTTTAGAAAGTATAACATCCCTTTTCATTTTGATAATAAATCTCAAGTTAGTAGTATAAGTTTTGTGACATATATTTCACTGATGCTTAAAATGACACATCAGGGGATATCAGTACAATGTGTAATTAAATTATTAAAAACAGGACTGACGAGTATTTCTATGCAAGATATAAATTACATAGAAAACTATATTATAGAGTTTGGGATAAAAGGATATAATTTAGAAAGAGAATTTAGAAAAAACAATAAGGAAGAACAATGGAACTTAATGAATTACGATTTAAAACGTTTAAATGCAATAAGAGAAAATATAGTGGGGAGCATAAACAACTTTAGCCTTGCTATAAACAAAGCTACAAATGCAAAAGAACTAGTACAAACCATATATGATCACCTGTTAGAAAATGATGTTATAAACAGGTATACAGAGGAAATATTAGCTGTTAAAGAGGAAACGGATAAAATAGCTAGTATAAGAAAACAAACTATAGAGAAGATATATGATTCATTAGATAATATTGTTTCTGTCTTAAGTGATGAAAAAGCAGAATTAAAAACATTTATAGAATTATTCGAATTTTCAATTAATGATTTAGATATATCTACTATACCTATGATGCAAGATGAAATAGTTATATGCGATATTAATAAAACTAGAATAGCACCAAAGAAAACAATATATATAATAGGAGCTTATGAAAATGGATTACCAGGAAATGCTATTGAAGATCCAGTTTTAACAGACAGTGAAATAGAAAAATTGAAAAAAGCAGGATTGGATATTATAGAAACAAGCTTATCTAGAATGAATATGGAACTGTTTAATATATATTTTGCAATTTCTAAGGCAAAAGAAAACTTAATTATTACAGTACCAGCTTCTAAAATTACAGGAGAACCATTAAGACCTAGTATACTTATAAATGAAATAAGAATGATAACAGGTAAAAAGCTAGATGGTAAAATTGTAGAAACTGATACTGAAAGAAAATTTAAAAAGCTAGATGGAACAAAACTAACAAACAAAATAGCTTTTAGAAATTTACTTGAAAATATCGATATATCAAATGCCATTACAGATTTAGAATTAATAGAAACAAAAGAAATGTATGATTACTATTTAAATAATGAAGAGAATAATAAATATTCTAAAATATTAAATTATGCAAGGACTGATGAAAACCTAAAACAAGAAACGTTAGAAAAGTTATATGGAGAAAATATTAAAAGTAGTGTTTCTAGGTTAGAAATGTTTAAAAGATGTCCCTTTTCATATTATACAAATTATATATTAGGAGTAAAAACTAGAGTTACATATAAGCTTTCTACAATGGATATGGGAACCTTAATGCATAATATATTAGAAGGGTTTTCAAAATGGCTTTTAGAACGTGACATAGCATGGCAACAGATAATAAATGAAGAAAATATTAAAGAAAAAGCA
>JAQUBQ010000085.1 GCA_028686615.1 Clostridia bacterium
AAATGGGAAAGGAATATACCGACAAAGGTTTGGTTTGCACAACCGATATCGAGGAGATTCGCAATTGTAACTTCTATATTGTTGCGGTGCCAACACCGGTGGATGAGAACCGCAACCCGGTGCTTCGTCCTCTTATAGGAGCAAGCGAAACGGTGGGAAAGGTTATTTCTAAAGGAGATATTGTTGTATATGAATCCACAGTTTACCCGGGTGTGACGGAGGATGAGTGTATACCGGTGGTTGAGAAGGTGAGCGGACTGGAATATAATAGTGACTTCTTTGCAGGTTACAGTCCCGAACGTATTAATCCGGGCGACAAAGAACATACAGTTGAGAAGATATTAAAAGTTACTTCAGGAAGTACACCTGAAATAGGGAAAATAGTTGACGAAGTTTACGCATCAGTAATCACTGCAGGCACACACCTTGCACCAAGCATAAAGGTTGCCGAAGCAGCTAAAGTTATCGAGAACTCACAACGCGACATCAATATAGCCTTTGTGAACGAGCTTGCAAAGATCTTCAACAGGATGAATATCGACACACAAGATGTACTAACAGCAGCAGGCACAAAATGGAACTTCCTTCCTTTTAAGCCGGGATTGGTTGGTGGTCACTGCATTGGAGTGGACCCATACTACCTTGCACAGGCAGCACAACGCACAGGATACAATCCCGAAATAATACTTGCGGGGAGAAGAGTAAACGATGGCATGGGTGAGTACGTTGCCGACCAGGTAGTGAAGCTGATGCTCAAGAAAGGAATTCAGGTATTAGGATCAAAAGTACTTGTACTTGGATTCACATTCAAAGAAAACTGCCCTGACGTTCGCAACACAAAGGTAATAGATATTGTACACACACTAGAGGAATATAAAGCCGAAGTAACGGTACACGATCCATGGGCCGATCCTGCAATTGCAAAGCATGAGTATGGCATAGAACTGCACAACGGCCTACCCGAAGGTAAATTTGATGCAATTATACTTGCCGTTGCACATGATAAGTTTATTGATCTTGATATTGCTAAGATTACAAATGGTAATAGGGTGGTGTATGATGTGAAGGGGGTGCTGGAAGATATGGTGATTGATGGGAAATTGTAATGTTTGATGTAAAGAGGTATTTTAATAGGATTAAAAAGAGTAAAGATGGTCGAACATTAGTTGCAAATTTCGGATATCTATCTCTACTTCAAGTAGCAGGTTACATTTTTCCATTAATTACAATGCCATACTTGGCAAGGGTAATAGGTGTAGAGGGGTTTGGTAAGATAGCTTTCGCATCAGCAGTCGTTGTGTGGTTCCAAACAGTAGCCGATTGGGGATTTAATTACACAGCTACTAGAGATGTAGCTAAGAATAGAGATGATATAGAAAAGGTTTCAGAAATATTTAGCAACGTATTATGGGCACGATCTCTTTTGATGGTAGTATCATTTTTATTATTGTTATTAGCTATCTTTTTCCTACCAATATTTAGAGAAAACTATGCAGTAATATTGGTGACATTTCTTCTTGTTCCCGGACATATTATGTTTCCCGACTGGTTTTTCCAGGCAATGGAAAGAATGAAATATATTACTATCCTAAATCTCTTATCTAAATTACTGTTCACTATTGCTGTATTTGTCTTTATAAAAAACAAGAGTGACTTTATTTTACAACCACTTTTTATAACTTTAGGTTATATCGTTTCAGGTTTTATATCTATGTATGTAGTATTATATAAATGGCAAATAAAGATAAAGCGACCTGAATTAAAGTCGATTTTAAATACAATAAAAGGGAGTACTGATGTATTTATTAACAATATAGTGCCAAATTTATACAATAGTTTTTCTGTTATGTTATTGGGATTTTTTGGAGGCCCAGTTTCAAATGGATTATTAGATGCAGGTAGTAAATTCGTCGGAATTTCACAGCAATTTATGAGTATTATTTCGCGTACATTTTTTCCATTTTTATCAAGAAGAATTGATAAACACAATCTTTATAGTAGAATAAACATATTCCTTGCAATATTAATTTCTCTCCTACTTTTTATTTTTGCTCCTATAATTATAAAAATATTTTTCACGGAAGAATTTTACAGTGCTATTACTGTACTAAGGATAATGTCAATTTCAATTTTATTTTTAAACCTTAGTAGTGTTTATGGCACTAACTATATGATTATTCAGGGTTATGAAAAACAACTAAAAAATATAACATTATTATGTTCATTAATCGGTTTTGTAATATCTTTCCCTCTTATATATTTCTTTGATTATATTGGAGCTGTACTTACAATTACATTAACTAGGGGTATACTAGGCTTTACAATTATGTATAATGCAAGAAAACTAAAAAGATTAAAAGTCAACCTAGTTAAGTAAGTAAAATGAATTTAAAAAACACTACAGATAAGAGTCAATAAAAACACTCTAATATCTAGAGGTTATTATTATAAAAATAAGTGCTAAAGTACTGAATAAATAGTATTATAAAATGAAAACTGTCGGATTTCCTATTAGTGAAAAAGAAAATGAAAAAAGAAGATGTTTAATTCCATCTGACATTATTAATATTAAGAATAAAGAATTTATCTTTATTGAAAAGGGGTATGGTGATGTTTTAGGATATTCTGAAGAAGACTATTTAAAAGCAGGAGTTAAAGTTGCAAGCAAAGATGAAATTTTAAGTAAGGATATTATTTGTGATGCTAAGATCGGAGATGCAAAATATCTAAAAGATTTGCATAATCAAATAGCTTTTGGATGGGTACATGCAGTGCAGAATAGAGATATAACAGACATTTTGATCGATAATAAACTAACTGTTTATGCATGGGAAGATATGTATGATGACGGACGTCATGTTTTTTGGAGGAATAATGAGATCGCAGGAGAAGCAGCTATTATGCATGCATATACATTACATGGCATATTCCCGTATGATACAAAAGTAGCTATCTTAGGAAAAGGGAATACGGCAAGAGGAGCTCTTAAAATTTTAACATTTATGGGAGCAGATGTTACAATATATGATAGAAAAACAGAGAAACTGTTTCAAAAAGAGATAGGTGATTATGATGTGATTGTTAATTGTGTTTTATGGGATACATCGCGTAAAGATCATATCATATACAGAAATGATTTGAAGAGATTAAAGAAAGGCTGTTTACTAATAGATGTAAGCTGTGATAGAAATGGTGGTATTGAAACAAGTGTGCCTACTACAATGAATAGCCCTCTTTATGAAATAGATGGAATTGTCCATTATGCTGTAGATCACACACCTTCAATATTTTATAAAACTATATCTAAAAGTTTAAGTAATGTGGTTTCAAATAATATAGATTATTTAATTGAAGATAACTGGAATGATATTTTAATGAAAGCTCTAATTATCGAAAAAGGTAAAGTATTAGATCAACGTATTAATCATTTTCAAGGGAGGTAATATGAAAGCCAAATACAATATTATACCAGAATATATAAAAGTAATATTACGTAAAACTAGTTTTTATAAAAAACATTCTTTAAAAAGGAAAAGAGTAGTCAAATATTCCGATGTTGATATATTTTTGAATGAAGCACCTATCTTGAAGTTAGATTATAATCTTAAAGAGAAACCTAATATTGCCATTATTAAAACACAGGAATCACTTATAGGTAAAGAATACGTGAATCCTAAAGCTTCTTGGCTGCGTTATGAACGTTTTTGCAAAAATAATGAACTCCCTTATAACTTTCTTGATATAACAAGAAGCGATTGGATGGAGCAAGTTAAAAAATATGATATTATTATTTGCCATACTGAGTCAACACCTGCTTACCAAGATATGATAGAATCTAAAATTTACATACTGGAAAATTTATTGGGTAAGTTTTGCTTTCCTTCATATCATGAAGTTTGGCAGTATGAGAATAAGAATAGAGCTAATTATTTATATGATTATTATGGATTGCCTAAAATACCTACTTATGTAACTCAAAACCGCGAGGAGGCTTATGAATTAATAAAAGAAATTGGCTATCCCTTTATAACTAAAACCACAATAGGAGCTGGTTCAAGCGGAGTAAAAAAAATTAATACAAGAAGTGAAGCAGTTAAATTAATTAACTCAATATTTAGTAAGTATGGTTTGAAAACACAATATCCATATCAACGTCAGAAGGATTATTTTTATATACAAAAATTCGTAGATGATGCAACTTTTGATTTACGAATAATGCTAGTTGGTGATATGGCTTTTGGTTATTATAGATATCCTAATAAAGGTGATTATAGGGCATCAGGAGCTGGAAATTATGAAAAAAAAGCATTACCTGAGGATGCTTTAAAATTAGCTATTGAAGTAAGAAATAAACTGAAAAGTCGTCAAATGGGTGTTGATCTACTATATTCCTATAAGGATAAAAAATATTATATAATTGAAACATCATTATTCAATCAGATAGATACCCCAGAACAATTAGTGATAGATGGAGTACCGGGATATTATGATATTTCAGATATTGATAATATTAAGTTCAAGAAAGGGAGATTTTGGATACAAGAATTGATCTTAAGAGACCTAATAATCGAATGGAGTTTAATTTAATTATAGGTTTAGA
>JAQUBQ010000086.1 GCA_028686615.1 Clostridia bacterium
CAGACCAAGTGTGTAAACCAACGATCCCATCAGGTGTTAGTTTATTATTTAACTGGAATGCTTTAACCCCTATTTTTGTAACATCATCAAAGACTTCGCTTATAGGACCATCATAATATGTTAGGCTTTTAAGAATTTTCTGAAGCTCTTTAACATAAGGTCCTTTATATCCAACTTTTATAACAGGATTTTTTTGTGAAGACCCAGTTAAGATTGGGGCAGGAATAGTGTTTTGGATAAATAGCTTTTCCCAAGTTTTAGGTCCTACTATCCCATCTACTTTTAGTCCACTTTTTCTTTGAAAATTTTTGACTGATAAGTTTGTTTCAGGCCCAAAGCTTCCTGTAATGCTTCCTGGAAAGAAACCAAGTTTTTTAAGTTGACTTTGAAGTATTGTGACTTCCTTACCAGTATTATTCTCTTTAAGTAATGAAAATTCAACTTCATCAGGATTAATTATCTTTTGCATCTTACCCCATGTTGCAGGTCCTACAGTGCCATCAACACTTAATCCGTTTGCACTTTGAAAGTCCTTAACAGCATTTTCAGTTAGAGGTCCAAAGATTGAATCTATTTTTCCAGGGAAAAAGTGTAAAGCTTTTAAAAGGTGTTGAAGTAGCTCAACATCACTGCCTTTACTACCTGTTTTAATTATAACTTTGTTCCAATTAGAAGTCCTTTCTATTGCATAAAAAGATTTATCAAGTTGATTTGAGGTTTCAACACCTACAATCCCATCAGGTAGTAGGCGGTTTGATTGTTGAAACTCTTTAATTGCATTTTCAGTTATAGGACCAAGCACCCCATCCGGTTCATGAATTATATAGCCAAGTTTTAACAGTTTGCTTTGTAATTCAATTACAGAAGGTCCAAAAGCACCTCTCGTTATAAGCGAGGGAACTATAGTTGCAGTTTCAGAAATAGCCTCCTCATCTTCGTTTCTGCTTGAAGTTATCTTATGTGCCAATTCAAAAGGGAAATCCACTTCCTTTTTTATATACTCTTCAGGAGCATGAGAAACAAGTTGCTTATCATCAGATTCCTTTGTAATAATATTATCGTTTGGCATCGTATCTGTTTCTATAAGAGTAACTTCTTGAGTTAATTCATCATATGTTCCTGTTATAGTTGATTCATTAAAGAGTTCACATTCTTTCAGGGTTATAGGATTAGTTTGCTTATATAATACTTCCCAAGTAACATCATCAACGATACCTGTGGTGTTTAAATTGTTATCATTTTGAAAAGATTTTACAAAACTTTCAGTTTTTTTATCAAAATAACTTGAAAAGTTATTAACTGGATATTGTAATTTCCTAAGTCTATTATGTAGTTCCTGTACATTATCATTCGAATCATTAAATTTTAAAACTTTATTAGTCATCATAGTTCTCCTTTCAGTTAGTAACTATATGCCTTGTAACATTTTAGTTATAGCATTATGAATATAAAGGATTTTATAGTATGTTGCAAAATCAACTACTCCAGTTATAGGTAAGTTAAAGATATTTTGAAATGCTTCAACACTTTTTTTAGTATCTTGCATAAACTTACCATTTGATTTTAATATTTTAGGAATATCAGAGTAACTTCCGGATATTAAATTTAATTTATTTTGTATTTTTGCAAGTCCTTCATCACATGAACCTAATTCAAAATTATATTCATAAATACAATTTGGAGTATCAAAAATTATTTCAGATTGTTTTAAAGTGATGTCACCTCCATAAAAACTTTTCAATATATTTATTGAAGAGAAATCTCTTTCTCCTAGATCTTTAGAACTCCACTTGTTAAACCATCTAAGATTATTTACTTTTACACCATCATTTTGTAGTGCTAAAAGGGGTTGCTTTAAAGAACTCATTGTAATATATTCTAAAAAAAGTTCATCAACTAATGAATTAATAGTTTTGAAAACATTTCTTCCCTGTACAAACTTTTGATCATATGCAGAAGAAGATGTTATAGTGAAAGGATATCCTCTTGAAGGATACCAGTTGGTATAAATTCTATTCATAGTAAAAGAAACTGTAGTAAGAATTTTTGCTTTTATACTTTCTTTAGGCCATGTAGGATATATTTGGTTTGAAACAACGTTTTTAATATACTCAGGAAACTCAACAACGTAATTAGATGCATTAATATTTGTTGGAATGCCATCATGTAAAACTATAAATGGTGGAACTCTACATTCAATGAGAGCACGCGTGTTTTCTTCATCAAGTTTAATACTACTTTCAGGTATTTTTGGGGAATGTCTTCCCCATAAAGTATGATCTGGAATATCTACAATTTTAGTAGAGTTATTAACTTCATCAATAGAGTGCATAACTATATTTTGTATAGATGTTTCATCTGGAAGTATTTGAATGCCTTGAATTACAGTTTCTTGTAGGCCTTCTTTTGTAGCTTTAATGTTATATGTAGAATATGGCTTAACTTCACTTTGTGGATGTAATGAATATTTCTTTTCTGGAGTTATTAACTCAATATCATCTGTTTTTCCAGAACTGTTTGTAGTGGTACTTATATTAGTGTTTAACCCAGTTATTTCTAAATTTGCACCTTTTACAGGCTGACCTAAATTGTCTGCAAACACATTTACTTGTAGATATCCAATTGCCATAATATTTTCATCCCTTTCATATTTTAATTGCCAACAACGTCCCTCATAAGAGTGGTCCAAGTTTTACACCCTACTATTCCATCTGTAGATAGCCCTTTAGACCTCTGGAAGGCAACGACTGCACTTCTTGTTCCACTGCCAAATATACCGTCTAAACCTCTTGTAGGGTAGCCTAAGCTATTAAGGGAATCTTGTAATATTAAAACATAAGCTCCTCTTGAACCATTTTTTACTAATGGATACCCGCCAGTAGGGCAAGCAGGAACGCCACGTCTTTTATCAAAATGAACCCATCTGGGGCTTAATGAAACAGGCTCAACATATGTCCATAGACCAGATCTAATGGCAAGATTTCTCATACTTACACGTTCAGCATTTGTTAAATTATGTCCGACATCAAAAGACACCCCTGCATAGTGTTGAGATTGTTGCCCATGTCCACCTTCATATGGCCTTTTAAAAGCAAAGCCTACTATAATGGGTTTACCATACATGGCTCTAAATCTATTCCAACTTTCCATAGCTCGCTTTTCAGTCCAAAGTATATCACTTTTACTTGAACCTCGGAATTCTTTAACTTTTAAAGTAGAATTTGTTATGTATGGCATAGCCTCGTTTTCTCCCCTATAATATGTTTCCATTCTATTTGTATCATTGTTATATACTTTAATTGTAGCCATTTTAACCTCCTTGTAATATAGCATGATTTAAGCTATATGTTATATTAATATGAAACTACAAAGAATATAGTTACTATATTTATAGAAAATATAAAAAAAATTCTAATAACAAGAATTGATATAAATTTTTTGCTTAAAAGGCACTTCATAAAGCAGATAAAATGTGATGTTTCTTGACATTATACATACAAATTGATAATATATATGTATAGTTTTTAAAGAAAGTTAGGTGAAAAGAATGATAGAAAAAGTTATAACATTGATATCGATTGTTTTATTATTTGTTGGAATAATATCTGTGTTTTTAGCAAGAGATCTAGTTAGAAAAAGAAAAAACAATGAAAATGAGAATGAGGCTGTAAAAGTTACTAAGCTTGTGGGGTTTGTCGTCATCATTCTTTCGCTAGTGACGATATATTTTTTATAACATAGGGGGAAAAAATGAGTATAAATGGAAAATATAATCCTAAAGAGATTGAAGATGATATATATAATAAATGGATTGAAAAAAAATATTTTAAAGCTAAAGTGAATAAGGAGAAAGAACCCTTCACTATAGTAATGCCACCACCTAACATAACTGGTCAGTTACATATGGGGCATGCACTAGATAATACATTACAAGATATATTTGTTAGATATAACCGTATGATTGGAAAAGAAGCGTTGTGGCTTCCTGGAACTGATCATGCAAGTATAGCAACAGAAACTAAAGTAGTAGAAAAAATAACAAAGGAAGGAAAAACAAAAGAAGGATTAGGCAGAGAAAAATTTCTAGAAGAAACTTGGGTTTGGAAAGAAAAATATGGTGGAAAAATAATAGAACAACTCAAAAAACTAGGTTCATCATGCGATTGGTCAAGAGAAAGATTTACAATGGATGAAAGTTTATCAAAGGCAGTAGAATATGTGTTTGTTAAACTATATAATAAAGGCTTAATATATAGAGGAGAAAGAATTGTAAATTGGTGCCCTGTATGTAGTACTTCGATTTCAGATAATGAGGTTGAATACCAAGAACAAGAATCATTTTTTTGGCATATAAAATATAAGCTAGAAGATAGCGATGAATATATAGTTATAGCTACAACCAGACCAGAGACCATGTTAGGAGACACTGCAATAGCAGTACATCCTGAAGATGAAAGATACACAAAGTTTGTTGGTAAAAATGTTATACTTCCTATTGCAAATAAAAAAATACCAATAATTGCTGACTCATATGTTGAGAAGG
>JAQUBQ010000087.1 GCA_028686615.1 Clostridia bacterium
TTGTCTAATATTTTGGGTGCAGTTCATTTAGGTTTTTGCTTTGAATTGGAAATATTTATGATTCATTTCACATTTCTATTTATAATACATTTTTATTTGCCTTTGAGATATATTTTGCTGGTATATCATGTTCTAATTTCCACACAAAACTAACTGGTTTTTCACCACTGTGACTTACATATTCACATTCACCTAAATAGATATATGGTGAAACTTTACCATCTTCTTTAGTGTGTTCTCTAACAAATAAAGATACTTGTGAATTACCTCTAGAATTAATATATCTTTGGGTAGCTTTACTATTAGATGTCTCTTTGTTTTGTGATTGCCAATGAAATAGCTTTTCATTTATTGCGTAATCCTCATATAATGTCTCTGCAGAAAAATCTTTTTCAGACTTGTTTAATGTAACAAAAAACACGTCTAACTTATGATCTTTAAAGTGTTTAACTCCTTCTACAATCGGCCCATAAAATTCTTCAGTATAATATCCCAGTCCAGCTAATATTTGTGCTTTTGTATATTTTGAATGTACTTTTAAAGGACAAGTAAATTTTATCGAAGTATTCTTTCCGGAAATTGTAATATTTTCTTTTAATATTTGTAATATCTCAGCTATTTCGTTTGTATATTCTTTATTTTCAAAAATACTGTTTATACCTTCTTTAATAGTTTTAAATCCTTCATTTTCGGGTTTTTTTGAATAAAATGTATAGTATAACATATTTAACATTTTATTTTGATAATCTGACAATTCTCTTTTACTATCTTTAATATATTCCAGTATGAAATCTATCCATTCAGATGAATCTATATCTAATAAAGATGGTATTCTTCTAGCTACTAAATCTTCTTTTTCAAAATCAATATCTTCTATAATAGCTGCATTAATACATAATCTTGTAAAAGTTCTATCACTTTTGTATAAATCTTTTATATCTATATTATAATGTTCTAGGAAATTTCTTAAGGTTAATTTTTTCTTCGTATCATTTTCAAAATATTTTATTTTCGTAATTAAATTACTTGAGTTTGTTTTTAATTGTTTTATATTTCTTAAAACATATTCTTTTGCTTTCTTTTCAAGCGTTATATAACACCCTTTTGGTAAATTTATAAAGCCATTTTTAACATAGTATTCAATGGAATGATTAGCTTGTCCTATTAAAGCTTTATATCTATCTGCAAATTTATAATTTTTATTTGAGTTACCAACATAATCTAATACAGTTAAGCATTCTTTTCCTTCGCATAATCTAAGTCCTCTACCTAATTGTTGTAGAAAAATAGTTAAGCTCTCTGTTGGTCTTAAGAAAAGTACTGTATTTGTTTCAGGTATATCCACACCTTCATTATATATATCTACTGTAAATATTACTTTTATTTCTCCATCTACAAGTCTTTTATTAGCATTATCTCTAATTTCTTTACGTGTATCCCCAGTAAGTGATATACTTGGTATACCTCTACTATTAAACATATTCTCCATAAATTGAGCATGTTTTACGCTTACACAAAATCCTAATGCCTTCATATCTTCTATATCTGTAACGTATTTGCCTATACTATTAATTATATTATCTACTCTTGCTTCAGCTAACTTTTCATTTAACACATAAACATTCTCAAGTTCTGAAATATCATAGCCACCTCGAACCCATTTTAAATTAGATAAATCTACATTATCTGATACCCCAAAATATTGAAATGGTGATAAAAGCTTATTATCTATTGCTTCTGGTAATCTCATTTCTGATGCAATTCTATCATCAAAATATTCTAAAACATTCTTTCCATCCATACGTTCCGGTGTTGCTGTAAGCCCTAGTAAAATTTTAGGTTTATAATAATTTAATAATTTTCTATAAGTTTCAGCACAAGCATGATGAAATTCATCAACAATTATGAAATCGTAATAATCAGGTGTAGTATTTTCATAAAATTTACTAGAATTAAATGTTTGTATACTCATAAATAAATTATCAATCGAACTTGGCTTATATGACCCTACAAATAATTCACCAAAGTTGAAATCTTTTAAAATAGCACCAAAAGTGTCTTTACTTTTTTTCAATATCTCTTCTCTATGTGCTATAAATAATAGTTTTGCCCCTGGATTATCTTTTCTAAATCTTTTATAATCAAATGCTGATATAACTGTTTTACCTACACCAGTAGCAGCTACAACTAAGTTTTTGTATCTACCAAACACTTCTCTTTCTGCTTGTAAATTTTCAAGTATTTCTTTTTGATATGTATACGGTTTTATATCAAATTCAAATGTAATATCGTTCTTTTTACCTTTTTTTATATCAAGTGCACTCTTCAATTCTTCTTTACTTTCTTCATTATCAATATAAGTTATAAAACTACTGTCATTCCAATATGTTTCAAATGTAGCATTCATTTTATTTAATACTTCTTGTGAATCTTTTTCCGTTATTTTTACATTCCATTCTAAACCAGAAGTAAGTGCTACATTAGACATGTTTGAAGAACCAATATATGCAGTTGTAAATCCAGTTTCTCTTTTAAACATATAAGTTTTAGCATGTAATCTTGTTCTTTCTACATCATAAGAAATTTTAATTTCAGTGTTAGGTAGTTTAGACAATTCTTCTATTGCTTTAAAATCTGTTGCACCCATATATGAAGTAGTTATAACTCTTAATTTTTTACCTTTTGATGTAAAGTCTTTAAGTTCATCCATTATACATCTAAGCCCACTCCATTTAATAAATGAAACTAACATATCTATTTCATCAGATGTAACAATTTCTCTTTTTAACTCTTCTATCATACTTGGCTCAAATTTCGATCCTGTAAAAAGACTTGTCTTTGAAATAGAAGTAAGTGGTCTAGTTACAGTATCTTTATATAAATATTCGTTATTCAATTTCTCATATGCATATGTAAGTACTTCTGATGTGTCATTAATTTTTAGTTCTTCTACTTCATTATCTGATAAATACTTTTTTAATATTTGAATAATGTCATTACATACTTCTATTTGCTTTAACAAATATTCACTTTCATTCATTTTATCTTCTCTAATATTTCTAAGCGTATGTTTTATAATATTTGAAACATATTGAGTTAAAAATACTTTTGCATCTGCAGAATCCATCTTTTCTTTCCCAATAATATATTTATCATCAATATCTACTAATTCTTTGTATAACTTATTATTTATAATTTCCTCATAAATACCTTGTACCATCATTACCTCCTTATAATAAGTATTTTATTTATTCATTTTTCTTAATATTATTAAACTCTTTTAGTTTCTCATCTATATTATCTACTTTTTCATCAATTTTATCTTGATTGTCTACAATCTGTGTATACATATCTTGCATAGTATTTAAAAGGTCTTTATGTTCTTCTATTACCTCAATACCAATTTTTTCTCTAATAGCATCTCTAATATTGTTATACTCAGGTTCAAAGATCCAAGTGCAGAAGCCGAATACTGTGGTAAATATTGTTATTAAACCACCAACCATAAAAACCTTAAACTGATTATCAATATACCATTGCTCCGTCCTTTTATATAAATTGTTATCCTTCTTTACCTTAAAGTTACTACTTACATCCTTAATTATTTCTTCAACTTCATTTTTTTCATATTTTATATCATCTATAATAATGCTACCATCTTCTTGTATTTCTATTCCAATTTTTTCATTAGCATCATAAAATAAATCTTTTTTTATATTAATAATATTAGAATATACTTTTTTGAAATAATAATTTGTTTCATAATCATTTAGCAACTCTCTTATACCTGATAAACTAGTGTTAATTAGAGTTAAATTTGTAGTAATAGTATCTGAAAAGTTTGTAATATAATTATTTGCATCTAATATATTAGAGATATTATCAAATATAGAACTATATATATTTTTATATATATTACTAGTAAACAATACATTTTGACATATACAATTTAACAACTCAAACGCAAGATTAGTTTTATATTGTAATATATTATTTAAATAGTTAGTATTATCAACTAAATTGAGCGAATCTGCACAAGATTGTATTGAATTAGCGATATAATACATTTTTGATCTTAAATCTTCATAATTTGTATTATACAAATTATTATATAAGTTTTTATTTTTTTTGCTATTATTATCTTGTATTGACACAATAACCTCCTACTAAAAACTATAATGAAATTACTCCTAACTTGAAGTTATTACATTACTGACATTATTATTTTTTAAATTTTTACTTTATAATTTTATATGATTATGGTTTTTAATAATATGTAATTAACCATCTTAAAACAATAAAAAAATTACACAAAATTAGTTACCCCTAATGTAACAAACTCCATGTAATCTGTATTATTAAAATTTCTTTATCTTAATTGCATTACCTGTTTCTAACATTTCAATGTGATTTAATGCTTTACCTGTACCTAAGGCAACACATGAAATTGGATCTTCAGATATCATTGTAGCTATTCCTGTTCTATCTTGTATTAGTTGGTCTAATC
>JAQUBQ010000015.1 GCA_028686615.1 Clostridia bacterium
AGAGAGATAAAAGAGGGAGATAAAATAAAAAGAGTATTTGTAAAAAAAGACTCTAAAAACAAATATTATGTTGGTTTGATTATGTTAACAAAATAACAATTGCCAATTTGTGTAAAACCCTAATATGTATGAATCATTAATTGCTAAAATGGTGAGAAATATGATATAATACAAGATGGTGATTTTTAAAATGAATGATAAATTAATAATAAAGGGAGCTAAGGAGAATAATCTTAAAGATATTAATATAGAGCTTCCAAGAAATAAATTAATAGTGTTTACAGGACTTTCTGGTTCTGGAAAAAGCTCACTTGCTTTTGACACAATATATGCAGAAGGACAAAGAAGATATGTCGAAAGCTTATCTGCATACGCAAGACAGTTTTTAGGACTTATGGAAAAACCAGATGTAGAGTCGATAGAAGGACTTTCTCCTGCCATTTCAATAGATCAAAAAACAACTTCTAAAAATCCGAGGTCAACTGTAGGAACGGTAACAGAAATATACGATTATCTGAGATTACTATATGCAAGAATTGGTATTCCTCATTGTCCTTCGTGTGGAAAAAAAATAAAAATGCAAACAATAGATCAAATTGTAGATCAAATAATGGAAATGAAAGAGGGAACAAGAATTTCAGTAATGGCCCCAATTATCAGAGGCAAAAAGGGAGAACATGTTAAAATTTTTGAAAATGCAGTAAAAGATGGATATATTAGAGCTAGGGTTGACGGACATATTTATGATCTTTCAGAAGAAATTCCCATGATTGATAAACAAAAAAAACATAATATAGAAGTTTTAGTTGATAGGTTAGTTATTAAACAAGATATTAGAAAAAGACTAGCAGATTCAGTAGAACTTGCATTAAAGCAAGCAAATAATTTAGTAGTGATATCAGTAGTAGATGGAGAAGATATATACTTTAGTCAAAACTATGCTTGTGTAGATTGCAATATTTCGCTTGAGGAATTAACACCAAGAATGTTTTCTTTTAATACACCATTTGGTGCATGTCCAAGTTGTACAGGTTTAGGGAATTTATTGAAAATAGATCCAGAATTAATAATTCCAGATAAAACAAAAAGCTTGTCTGATCCAACAGCAATTAAAGGTTGGGGTAGTTCAAAGCAAGATTCGATAACACTAATGTATCTTAAAGGACTCTCTGAACATTATAAAGTGGATATAAATACAAAAATAGAGAAACTACCAAAAGATTTTTATAACATTTTACTTTATGGAAGTAAAGGAGAAAAAATACATTTTCATCATGAATCAAAAACATTTAGTAGAGATTTTAAATGTGAGTTTGAAGGTGTAGTATATATATTAGAGAGAAGATTTAGAGAAACAACTTCTAAAGTTATGAAGGATTATTATGAAACATTAATGACAAATACAGATTGTAAGGAATGTAATGGAGCAAGGCTTAAAAAAGAGAGTTTGGCAGTAAAGGTAGGAAAGTATAATATACATCAATTAACAAGCCTTTCTGTAAAAGATATAAAAGACTACGCTAATAATTTAAATTTAAATGAAAAAGAAAAAAACATCTCCTATCAAATAATGAAAGAACTAAATGCAAGACTACAATTTTTAATTGATGTGGGATTAGAATATTTAACTCTTTCAAGAACTGCAGGAACACTTTCTGGAGGAGAAGCCCAAAGAATAAGGCTTGCAACACAAATAGGTTCAGGACTAACAGGAGTTTTATATATACTTGATGAACCAAGTATTGGACTTCATCAAAGGGATAATAAAAAGTTACTTAATTCACTTAAAAAAATGAGGGATTTAGGAAACACTTTAATTGTAGTAGAACATGATGAAGATACTATGAGAGAAGCAGATTATATTGTAGATATTGGACCAGGAGCAGGTGTTCACGGAGGTGAAGTAATATTTGCCGGAACGCCAGAACAATTGTTAAAAGATGAAAATAGTATAACAGGTAAATATTTAAGTGGGCGTATGAAAATAGAAGTGCCTAAAAAAAGAAGAGAAATTACTGATAAAAAAATTGAAATTATAAAAGCGGAAGAAAACAATCTTAAGAAGATAAATGTTGAAATTCCATTAGGAGTATTTACATGTATAACTGGAGTTTCAGGTTCTGGAAAAAGTTCACTTGTTAATGAAATACTATATAAAGCAGTAGCAAAATCACTTAATAACACAAGGGGAAAAGTGGGAAAACATAAAGAAATAAAAGGAATAGAAAACATAGATAAAATAATAAATATAGATCAATCACCTATAGGAAGGACTCCTAGGTCAAACCCTGCGACTTATACGGGAATGTTTGACCATATTAGAGACTTGTTTTCTCAAACGAATGAAGCTAAACTAAGAGGATATCAAAAAGGTAGATTTAGTTTTAATGTTCCAGGAGGTAGATGTGAGGCATGTTCAGGAGATGGTATAATTAAGATTGAAATGCATTTCTTACCAGATGTATATGTATCATGTGATGTATGTAAGGGCAAAAGATATAGTAAGGAAACTCTAGAAGTAAAATTTAAAGGGAAAAACATTAGTGAAATTTTAAATTTAACAGTAGAAGAAGCATTAGAATTTTTTAAAAACGTAGCTAAAATCAAGAACAGATTACAAACCTTATATGATGTAGGATTAGGATATATAAAAATAGGGCAACCATCTACAACCCTTTCTGGAGGCGAAGCTCAAAGAGTTAAACTTGCAACAGAGCTTAGTAAAAGAAATACAGGAAATACAATGTATATTTTGGATGAGCCAACAACAGGATTACATTCGGCAGATGTTCATAATCTTATTAGGATTATAAATAGATTAACTGATGGTGGAAATACTTTAGTTATGATAGAACATAACTTAGATATGATTAAGTCTGCAGATTATATTATAGATTTAGGGCAAGAAGGTGGTAATAATGGCGGAAAAGTAATAGCAACAGGAAGGCCAGAAGAAATAGCAAAAATAAAAGAAAGTTATACAGGTAATTTTTTAAAACCTATATTAGCTAAAAATTAAAGTAAAGAAGGGATTTTTTAAAAATCCCTTCTTTAACATTGCTAATTGTTTTTATAAGTGGTATTATTTTATTATATTTAGGAGGGATAGATATGTCTAAAAATATACGTATATTATATTTATATATAATATCATTCATTGCTCTTTGTATGATTGTTGGAGGTTTTATAGGAACTGTTAATGGGATAGCATCATATTACCATCCATCTGTATATCATTATTATACTGAATATAATAATGCTTCAGATTCTACATATAAAGAAAATTATGAAATTAGAAAAAGAAATGCAAAAAGAGATAGTATAAAAGAATCTATAACAACTGCATCTATAGTTGTTATAGGAGCACCATTGTTTATGTATCACTGGAGTAAAATTCAAGAAGAAAGAAAAGAAGGGGAGGTATAGAATATGGCTATTATAGGTATTTTTGGAGTAATTCTTCTTATAGCAATTCCGATTGTTATTGTTGTAGGAATTGTTATGGCAATAGTTAAGAAAGGCAAGTCGGAAACAGATTCTGAAGACTTTGAAAAAATAGTTAGAACACTATACACATACCTTCTAGTAATAGGATTCTTAGGTGGTATAATTACAGGAGTTGTATCTGCAGTAAACACAGGTGTCGACTATTTCTTACCAGAAGAAAAGGAGATAATAGAACCTGCAAAATACAATGAATATGACTATAAACATAATGAAATATTAAATGAAGAATTAAACAATGAAAGAAGGAAGAATGAAAATGTAGTAAATATGTATACATCATTTGCAACTGTTGCAATATGTACACCAATGTTTATATATCATTTGAAACTTACAAAAAAAGACAGATAGGTATATAAGTAAAAGAGGGAAGTATTAACTTTCCTTTTTTTATTGAACCTTCTAAACAAGTGTGGTAATATATTAATATAGAAGGAAGGGGAGACATACATGAAAGTCAGTTTTGAAGATATCTTTGATGAAAGTAGAATACTAAAAATGGGAATGATGCAAATCTATTATTCTCATGGTAAAAAAAAGGCGGCAGAAGAAATTGTTAAAACGATAGAAGAGATGGCTAAAAGTTTAAAAATAAAACTAGATAACATACCTTCAGGTGAAACAGTAAATATATTTCTTTATCCTACAGCTAGTATATTTTACAAGCTTTTTAGAGGAGAAGTAGAAAAGAAAACAATAGGAAGATTGGGAAGTGTAGAAACGTTAATTTTAGCAACGGAAGGAGAAATACATGTTGTTGCTCCTAATTATGGTAATAAAATAACGATATTAAGTGTATTGATTAAAGAAATATTAAAACAATATGAATTAGAAGAAAAAACACAAAGTGCTCAAAAAAAGGTTAAAAATATATTAACAGAAAAAGAAGAAATTATTAATGAAACAGAAGAAGAGCTTGAAGAAATCGAAGAAAATGAAATAGAAGAAAATGAAATAGAAGAAGAACTTGAGGAAATAGAAGAAATAGAAAAGGTTAAAGAAAAAGCAGGTGAAGAAATACCAACATGGTTAAGTCTTGGATGGCATGCATTTAAACTTGAAAAATTAAATAAAACGAAAAGTAGAGAAAATTTTGCAATGCATATAGAAAATAAAGGTTTAGGAGGTCTTAAAGGCATTACTGGAGATTCAAAAATAGGACTGGATTATAATTATGATATAGAGACGGGTGCAGCAATCATAGAATATATTATAAACACATATGGAGCAAGAAAAGTATTAGACTTGTTTTGGAATCCAAATATTAAGGAGACTTTAGGAGAACCAGAAGCAAAATTTTGGAAAGAATGTAAAGATGGAATAAAGAATAATTATAAAATGATATTAAAACAAAAGTATTTTGAAGAGGCCAAAAAAGAATTTGTAAAAAAAGGTGTAGTAGATGCAATGAAACAAAGGATAGAAGAGAAATTAGAGATTAAAGAATCAAATCAAATAGAAAAACAAGAGAATATATAAAAAGGTAGTAAGAGTTTATAAAAAAAGAAGGTAAAAAACCTTCTTTTCATTCTTATAAAGATTAATCATATATAATGACTAGAATATTAATCTCCAGTCATGAGCTCTATGATTTTCATATATATATTATTTGCATCATTTTTCCAATTTTCTGAAATGTTTTTTGCATTTTCAATATCTCCTGCATAAATTGTAATATTAAGAAGTTCATCATTACCATCTTTAATATAACAAGATATTTTATATTCACCATGTTTAATAGGTAGTATTTGAGAATTGATTTCATAACCTTTTTTTATTTTATTCATTTGTTTGTATAACATCTTTTTAATTGTATGTATGCTTATACCGTGGGACTAGTTCTAAAAGTTCATTAAGAGTTGAAAATCCTGCTTCAGTAAGAGAATAATAAGATGTTGAATTTTCAATGGTTTCTGCAATATGATTAGTACGTTTTAAAACATCTATATATTCACAAACATCAAAGTATGTAATACTTTCAAAATCTGAGCACATTTTAACAATTTGTTCTAATGAAAGAGCATTATTGGATTCATTTAAAATAAGTAAAATTATAAGTTTTTTATCAAAAAATTGGTTTGTATCTGTCACAAAATCTCCTCGATTCTTTACATATATTTGCATATATGATATCATACTTCTGAAGTAAAATAAAGGGGTAAGACAATGAACAATTATATTATAGCGGTTGATGGTCCGTCAGCTGCGGGGAAATCTTTTTTATCAGAAGAAATAGCAAATAGACTTGGAATAATATATATAGATACAGGAGCAATGTATAGAGCAGTAGCTTTATATTTTATCGAAAACAATGTGGACATGAATAATGATAATGATGTCCAGAAAGCATTAGATGAAATAACAATTAAGTTTAAAAGAATAAATAATAAGATCCATACATTTTTAAATGGTGAGGATATAAGTTTGAAAATTAGAACAGAACAAATAGGGATGATGGCTTCAAAGGTATCTGCAATAAAAAGGGTTAGAGAAGAAATGATAGAAAGACAAAGAAATCTAGCCAAAGATGATAGTGTTATTTTAGATGGAAGAGATATAGGGAGTGTTGTATTTCCAAATGCAAACTTGAAAGTATTCTTAACTGCAGATGTTGAAGAAAGAGCTAAAAGAAGATTACAAGATCTAAAAATTAAAAACCCACGTATTACTTATGATGAAGTGTTAAATGATATAAAAAAAAGAGACAATAAAGATATAAATAAACCAATTTCACCGCTTATAGAGACAGAAGATTCAATTAGAATCGATACTACAAGTCTTGCAAAAGAAGAGGTAGTAAATGAAGTAATAAGGTTGTTAAAAGAAAGGGATGTATTGTAAATGTTAAGAATATTTAGAAGCATGTTGTATTTTGTATGCTGTAAAATTTTATACAGAGTAGAATATATAAATCTAGATAAAGATAAAAAAGAAATTAAAGGACATTTACTATGTGCTAATCACAACGATTGGTTAGACGCAGTGATTCTTTGGGTTATGGCAAATGATGTAAAAGTGATGGCTAAAGCAGAACTTTTTAAAGTACCAATATGGTCATGGTTTATAAAAAAGTTAGGAGCATTCCCAATTAGAAGAGGGGAAAAAGATTTTGGAAGTATATATCATGCCGTTAAAATTGTACAAGCTGGAAGTAATTTAATAATATTTCCAGAAGGAACTCGTAAAGCTAAACTTAAAAACATAAAGCCTAAAAAAGGCCCAGTATATATAGCAATAGCCTCAGGGGGTAAAATACAACCTGTATACATTGAAGGAAATAAAAAGATGTTTAGAAAAGTAAAGGTGGTTTATGGAGATAGCTATGATCTTATTAAATATAAGGAACAAATTAAAGATAAAGAATTATTAAATAAACTTACCAAAGAATTAATGAAAAAAATATATGATTTAGGGAATGTATAAGATGATTGATGAGAATAAATTAGAAAAATTAAAAAAAAGCGCAAAATTAAGGAATATTCCGATTTTGCAAGATGACACAATGCAAGTTATAACTGAAAAACTTAAAGAAATGGAACCAAAGTCAATCCTAGAAATTGGAACAGCTGTTGGATATTCTGCTCTTTGCTTTTCTAAATATTTAGATAAGGATGGTCAAATTACAAGTATTGAAATTAATGAAGATAGAGTTATAGAAGCTGTAGAAAACATAAAAGAAATAAGCAGTGAAGACAATATAGAAGTAGTGCATATGGATGCATATGAGTATATGAAAAGTCAAAATAAAACATATGATATAATTTTTATAGACGCAGCTAAAGGTCAATATATGAAGTATTTAAAAGAAGCATTACGCTTAACCAAAAAAGGATCAATAATAATTGCAGACAACATATTACATAAAGGATTGGTAATGTCTTCATATAATGAACATAGGCATAGGACAATGGTTACTAGATTAAGAGAATATATAAAAGAAGTTACAGAGAATACTAATTTAAATACAAAAATAATTGAAGTAGGAGATGGGCTTGCTGTTTCTACAGTTTTAAATTAATATATAAACAAAAAAGAAGCGTTAGCTTCTTTTTTGTTAAAGAGGATATATTATTTAGAAAAAATGTTTTTCTTGTTTTTATACATAGTAGGTAAAAGTGAATCACTTTCTCCTTTTTTAGCATTATTATAAAATAATGAAAAGTAATCTGAAAGTTCCATTTGACTACATAAATAACTAGCATTTTTATACTCTACAATAAATAATAACAATTTATCAGTAGTATCAACTATTAAATAATCTTTATTATTAATGTTAAATAAAAACATATTATCAAGTGAATATCCTTTTAATTCAGTATAACTTGATTTTAAAGAAGATACAATTTTTTCTATTTTATGAATATGTAAGTTTGAATAGTCGCTATTCATTAAATATCGTAAGTTATCAGTAGGGGTTATATTACAATTGTCTTTAAGTTGTTTCATTGTTTTATTAAGAGAGTTAACTTCAACTAAGTGAGAGAACCTACCGTTTACAGTGACAAATACATAACTACATGTAGAGTCTGGGTTTATATCATTTATATTAGCATAAAAGCCTAGACGTTTTGAAACATCTGTAAATTTATCAGAAAACAGTACATGATTTATTAAAGAATATCGTATTTTCTGAATAATATTAGTTACAGTAATCTCACCATCTGGCATAAGATTATAAACGATATTATTATATATAGCATCATCTATTTTTTTATTTGGAAATATTAACATATCGTTAAATTGTTTTAGTTTACTTGCATATTGGTATGAAGAGAGATAAGAAATGGAAGTAACTATTTTACTTGCAAGTATACTTTGTGTGGCTGTCAATTGTTTTGTAATATCCTTTTCTAAGTTCTCTAAAGTTTCAGCAAGGTTTAAATCTAGACCTTCATCAGAATATAAATCACCACTATTTTTGGGTTGCATTTTGCTTAATATATCTCTAGCTTTAGCTATAATTTTTGTTCTTTCAAGTTTTAAATTGTCAAAACTTTCATTTAAAACATTTTTTTTAAGTTCAACATAATTTAAATTTAATGTTTTTGCAAGGTGTGTTAATTTACAATAATTAGAGTAAAGTCTACTAGTTTTATCGAAAGCTTTTAAAAACTTATCACTTTCATCAAATGAAACTTTATAAAAAATACGATTTAGTGACTTTATAGGATCATTTGAAAATAAAGCTGTATAAATTATTTGCTCATCAATTCCAAGAGCAAAACACATTTGTGATAATACTTTTCCTTCTAATGCATATATATCATTATCAGATGAAATCTCAAAACCTAAAAAGTTATGAGAATATGTCTTATAAAAAGCAGTAGTATCAGTATTAGTAGAGGTTCCAAGCAACCTACAAACTATATTTGCAAGAACAGCTCTGTTTATAGCAAAGTTCTCATGATATAATTTATAATTTGTTGAGCCAAGTTTTGCTGTTGCAAATGCAATATTATGATGGTTTAAAGAAACCTCAGTTGTGCAAATAGCATAAAGAACCCTTAAATATACTGCGGAAATATTATTTGGTTCCTTTATATACAGTGTTTTTTTATCAGCATCATAATATCCGCTTTTATAATCATAAATGTCTTGAGTACCTAATATAACGTAATCAACATTTTCGTCAAGCTTTAATATTAATCTGTTTTTTTGCATATTACCAATGTATCCAAAAGATACAAGCTTATCAAAAAATGAAGATACTATTTCCATGAAAAAATCATCTAAATTATGTTTCTTTTGAAAAGCTATTAAATTCGAATTTATCATTTTTATCCTCCGTTTTCATACATCTCTTAAAATTGTATAATATATTCAAATAAAATACAAGGAGAAATCTATAAAAGAGGCAATAAATATATAAATAAAAGATTATAAAAGACAAATAAAAAATGAACACTCGAGTTCATTTTTTAATATATAAATAGTTTTTAAAATTTATCTTTAATATTTGAAAAAGCAGAAATTTTAGAGTTATCATTTACTTTAGAATTTTGAATATATGAACATTCTATTATACAATTGTCTCCAATTATAGAATTACCTGTTATAGTTGTTCCTGGATATATAATTGTATCCTTTCCTATAATTACATCACTTCCTATATATGTGTTGTTAGGATCTATTATAGTAACTCCATTTTCAATATGCTTTTTATTTATTCTATCTAACATTAATCTTGTAGCAACAGCAAGTTCAGAACGTGAATTGACATTATTACTTTCTGTAGCATCAGGAATCACATAAGTACCAATATCTTTGTTATCGGTTAATATATGATATAGGGTATCAGTTAAATAATATTCTTTTTGAGCGTTATCATTAGTTAGTTTTTTAAGTGATGCTAGTAAGTCAGCACCGTTATACATATATACTCCTAAATTTACTTCACTTATTTGCTTTTCATCAGGTGATGCATCCTTTTCTTCAACTATCTTTTCAAATAAATCTTTACCATTTCTAATAATTCTTCCATATCCAAAAGGATTGTCTACAATAGCTGTCATAACAGAGGCTGCGTAGTTGTTGCTTGCAAAATTAGATATTAGTCCTTCAATAGATTCTTTAGTTATAAGGGGCATATCACCATATATAACTAAAACTTTATCATTTTCTTTAATAAAATCTACCGCTTGCATAACAGCATGACCTGTGCCTAAAAGTTCAGTTTGATAAGCATAAGATATATTTGGAGTATCTTTAAATTCCTCAATTATCATTTCAGCCTTATGTCCTAAAATCATACAAATATCTTTTATACCAGCACTAGTTATAGAATCAACAACACATCTAGATATTGTTTTATCAAATACTTTATGTAATGCTTTAGGAATATCAGAATTCATCCTTTTTCCAAGTCCACCACATAATATTATTGCTTTATAATTATCCATAAAATTCATCTCCTTTTGATGTTAGTTTAACATATATATTTATTAATGTAAATAAGAATATGTGTTATAAAAACACATGAAAAATAATTTTTCAAAAATCAAATAAAACATTATGAAAAATCACATAATATGATATACTATTATATATTAAGGAGAGAAGACATATGAAAAAAAATGCTATATATGAATTATTGTTAATAATTGTAACAGTAGCAATGATTATTATCGCAAGTTATGCAGTAGTAATGACTTTAAGTGTTAAATATACAGAAAAGAATGCTTTAAAAGAACTTAAAGTTTTTGACAAGATAAGTAAAGAAGATGAAAAGTTTTTAAATGAATATTTAGAAAAAGTATCAGATATCTTTATTGAAACTGCAATATCAGATAATAAAGAAAGTATAATAACACAGGGAGAAGAAGGAATAGAATTTGCTATACAATATATATTAAAAAATGAAAGTATATTTCAAAATAGAATCATAAAAAGTGGTACTAAATATGAGGTAAAAGATGAAGGCAAAAAGCATATAGCAATTAAATATGTTGATGGACTTACAATAATAGAAATATTAAAACAATTTTTCCCGGATTATAATTATAATGTAAAGGAAAGCAAGTATTATGATAAAGAGCAAAAGCTAGTGGCCCTTGTAAATAAAAATAATAATAAAGTGGATGAAACAGCTTCTAAAATAATCCAAATTGTAGGTGATAAAGATAGGGGATATGTTATAAAAACAGAGTATACAAATAGATTAAAAAACACGGAAGAAAAGTTCCAAGTTGATTATATATTTAAAAAGGATGCAACAATTAAAAACAATTACTATATTTCAAAAGTAATTTATTATAAAAAGATATAAATAAAAACAACGAGATTCTTCTCGTTGTTTTTACTATATATCTGTTTCTACACTGTCATTGTCTGTATTTTCATCACTATCATAAAATGAATCTTCTGCAACAGGTAATGACTCAACATCCCTAAGCTTTCTTTCAATAGTTCTGGTCTTTCTACTAGCAAGGCTCATAGTAGAAGAAATTTCTTGTAATTTTTTATTTGTTTTTTCAAGTAAAGAACCAAATTTAGAAAACTCAGATTTTACTACTCCAAGAAGTTCCCACACTTCACTAGAACGTTTTTCAATTGCAAGTGTTCTAAAGCCCATTTGTAAACTGTTTAATAGTGCAATGAATGTTGATGGACCAGTTACTACAACTCTATACTTTTGAGCTAATATTTCACATAGTGAAGTATTTCTTACTACTTCACTGTATAAACTTTCAGTAGGTAAAAACATTATTCCAAAGTCTGTAGTAAAAGGTGGGTCGATATATTTATCTGAAATAGCTTTAGCACATGTTTTAATAGAATTTTCCAAGCCTTTTTTAGATTCGTTTATTATAGTAATATCTCCAAGTTCTTCTGCTTCAACAAGTCTAGAATAGTCTTCTATAGGAAATTTAGAGTCGACTGGAAGTAAAACGAAATCATTTTTATTAGTTTTCCCAGGAAGTTTTATTGCAAATTCTACAAAGTCATTAGATTTTTCTTTTATTTTTACATTAACAAGAAATTGTTCTTTAGTTAAAAACTGTTCTAATATATTTGAAAGTTGTAATTCTCCCCAATATCCTCTAGACTTAACGTTAGTAAAAACTTTTTTTAAATCACCAACGCCTTGAGCTAAAGTTTGCATTTCGCCAAGACCTTTATAAACAGATTCTAGTCTATCATTTACTAGTTTGAAAGATTCTCCGAGTCTTTTTTCAAGGGTACCTTGAAGTTTTTCATCAACAGTTATTCTCATTTTTTCTAATTTTTCATTGTTATCTTTTTGTATCATATGTAAACGTTCATCAACAATTTTACGTATGTTTTCTAATTTGTTTTCATTTAAGTTTGTAAGATTAGTAAGTTGGTTTTGTTGAACATTAACCCCTTCTACAATCTTATTTCCAATGCTTTTATCCATAATATCTCGATTTTCTTTTAATAATTCGGATATTTCCTTAATATCATTTTTACGTGATTTTGTAACAAGTAAAATAATAATGGTAACAACTAGCAAGACAATAATTGACATATATAATAAATCCATAAAACACCCCTTTTAATATAGACAAATTATACAGAACAAATGTTTGAAAGTCAATAGTGAATAAAATAAAGATAATAAATTACATTTTTGATTGTTAAATTTATAAAAAAATTAACAATTACTTATAAATTATTGACAAATTATAATAATGCATATATAATACCTGTAAAGTTAAAAAGCTTTACACTATTAGTTTATTTTTAGGAGAGATAGTATGGATAAAAATATTAAACTCTTTTCTATATATGAAGAATACAAATTACTACTTACAAAACATATGAGAGAAATGTTTGAACTTTATCATTATGAGGATTTTTCATTAAGAGAAATAGCAGAAAGTAAAAATGTTACTCATCAAGCAGTAAGAGATACAATTAAGAAAGCAGAAAAGCAAATCTTAAAGTTTGAAGAAATGTTAAAAGTAGTAAAAATGAAAAAAGATATAGTTATACTAATAGATGAACTTAATAAAAGTACAAATGGTAAAAATGATAAAGAGATTGATGAAATAACAAAGAAATATAGGTGAGGAAATGTTTGATAATTTATCGGATAAATTACAAAATATTGTTAAGAAAATAAAAGGGCAAACTAGGATAAATGAATCATCATTAAAAGAAATGATGAGAGAAGTAAAATTAGCACTTTTAGAGGCAGACGTGAATTTTAAAGTGGTAAAAGAATTTATTTCTAGAATAGAAGAAAAAGCATTGGGTTCTGATGTTATGGACAGTTTAACTCCTGGTCAGCAAATTGTAAAAATAGTTAGGGATGAACTTTGTGAAATACTAGGTGGTACTGAAACAAAACTTAATGTATCACCAAATCCCCCAACAGTAATAATGTTAGTGGGTTTACAAGGAAGTGGTAAAACTACTCTTTCTGGTAAACTTGCGAATTACTTAAGAAAACAAGGTAAAAAACCATTATTAGTAGCTTGTGACGTATATAGACCAGCAGCAATATCACAACTAAAAACATTAGGAGCATCACTAGGAATTCCAGTGTATAGTGAAGAAAATAATAAAGATGTAGTAGAAATAGCAAAAAACTCATTTAAAGAAGCTAACTCAAAACTATGTGATACCATATTAATTGATACTGCAGGAAGACTTCAAATTGATCAAGAATTAATGGGGGAATTAGTAAGAGTTAAAAAGGAGACAAGGCCACATGAGATAATGTTAGTTGTAGATAGTATGACTGGACAAGAAGCAGTAAATGTTGCTAAAGAATTCAATGAGACTTTAGGAATTGATTCTCTTACGCTTACAAAACTAGATTCGGATACTCGCGGAGGAGCAGCTTTATCAGTAAAACATATTACTGGTAAACCTATAAAGTTTGCATCAGTAGGTGAAAAGTTAAATGAATTAGAAGCTTTTTACCCTGATAGAATAGCAAGTAGAATACTTGGCATGGGAGATGTACTTAGTATCATTGACAAAGCTGAAGAAACTTTTGATGAAAAAGAGGCAGAAGACTTAGAAAAAAGAATAAGAAAGAATGAATTTACACTGGATGATTACCTATCTCAACTTCAAAAAATAAAAAAGATGGGATCATTTAAACAAATATTAGGAATGCTTCCGGGTGTACCAAAAGAAATTAAGAATGCAGAAATTGATGAAAAACAATTTTTAAAGATAGAAGCAATAATTCAATCCATGACTAAAGCTGAAAAAAGAAATCCTAAAATATTAAATGGGAGCAGAAGAAAAAGAATAGCTAGTGGTAGTGGTAATAAAGTTGAAGATATAAATAGGTTTATGAACCAATACGAACAAATGAGAAAAATGATGAAACAAATGTTAAATGGGAAAAATCCTTTAGGAGGCTTAAAGCTTCCAAAGAATTTTAGATAAATATTAAATATTAATTTTAAGGAGGTGACTTAAATGGTAAAGATAAGATTAAGAAGAGATGGTGCTAAGAAAAATCCATATTATACTTTAGTTGTAGCAGATTCAAGATATCCAATGGATGGAAGGTTCATAGAAAAAGTAGGAGTATACAATCCTATGGTAGAACCGAAATTAATTGAAATAGATAGTGAAAAGGTTAAAAAATGGATTAAAAATGGCGCGAAGCCAACAGATACTGCGAAAGCTCTTATAGAGAAAGCAGGGATAAATCTAAAGGAGGACTAATAAATGTATAAAGAATTAGTAGAATATTTAGTAGGCTATCTTGTAGAAGCAAAAGATGAAATTTCTATAACAGAAATTAATGATGGTGACAAATTAGTTTTAAAATTAAAGGTTGCACCAGAAGACATGGGTAGAGTAATTGGAAAAGACGGAAGAATTATAAAATCGTTAAGAGAAATTCTTCGTGCATATTCAGGAAGAGAAAACAAAAAGGTTATTCTACAAGTTGAAGGATAGGGGAACCAAAGTGGAATATATTGAATTTGGAAAGATTGTAAACACACATGGTATTAAAGGTGATGTTAAAATATATCCATATACAAACGATTTTGATCAAATTTTAAAACAAAACAAAATATACATCGATGAAACAGAATATACTATTCAAAAAATACAAATACATAAAAACATGCTGCTTGTAAAAATAAAAGGCATTGATACTTGTAATGAAGCAGAAATGTTAAAAGACAAAATGGTAAAAAGACTTGTTAATAAAACAGAAGAGTTATCTGAAGATGAATATTTTGTAAAAGATTTGATTGGCTTAGATGTATATGATAAAGATAGTAAACAAAAAATAGGAAAACTTGAAGATGTCTTGCAAACAGGTGCTAATGATATATATGTTATTAAAACAGAAACTGGTAAAGAGATATTACTTCCAGCAATAGAAAGTGTAGTAAAAGATATTAGTCTAAATGAAAACAAAATGTTTGTTGAACTTATAGAGGGATTATTATGATTAAATTTACAGTACTTACATTGTTTCCTGAACTGTTAAATGAATTTATTGATACAAGTATTGTTAAAAAGGCTATAATTAATAATAAAGTAATTATAGAAGTTGTAGATTTAAAAGATTTTGGTGAAGGAAAGAGAAGGAATGTTGATGATACCATTTACGGTGGTGGAGTAGGAATGCTTATCACTGTGCCTATACTTGATAGAGCGATAGAAAGTGTAATTAATAAAGCAGAAAATAAAAGTTTTAAAAGTATAAAGATAATATATATGTCTCCTAAAGGAAATTGTTTGTCACAAGAAAAAGTTAAGCACATGTCTAATAGCAGACACACACATTACATTCTACTGTGTGGACATTATGAAGGTATAGATGAGAGGATATTTAATCTATATGATATTGAAGAAATATCAATAGGTGAATATGTTTTAACTGGTGGTGAATTACCAGCAATGGTAATTATAGATAGTGTTACAAGACTTATAGATGGTGTACTTAAAGAGGAAGCAACTATAAAAGAAACACATACAAACATATTACTAGAAGAGCCACACTATACAAAACCATTTGAATATAAAGGAATGAAAGTTCCAGAAGTTTTAACAAGTGGAAATCATGCAGAAGTAGAAAAATATAATCATGAACAATCAATATTAGAAACTAAAAGGAAAAGACCAGATCTATTTAAAAAATATATAAATGAAACAACAAAAAAGGAGGGAAATAAAGATGGATATCGTTAAAGCAATAGAACAAGAACAACTAAAAGAAAATATGCCTAAATTTAATATCGGAGATACAGTTAAAGTTCACGTTAAGATTAAAGAAGGTAATAGAGAAAGAATTCAAATTTTTGAAGGAGTTGTTATTAAAAGACAAAATGCAGGAGTAAACGAAACTTTTACAGTTAGAAAGATTTCTTATGGTATTGGAGTGGAAAGAACGTTCCCAATTCATTCGCCTAAAATAGAAGATGTAGAAGTAACTAGAGCAGGTAAAGTTAGAAGAGCAAAACTATATTACTTAAGGGATAGAGTTGGTAAAGCTTCTAGACCAAAAGAAAAATCAAGTAAATAATACATATATAAAGATAAGGACTAATTATTTAGGTTCTTATTTTTTATATTATACAATGATTACAGAAATATTACAGTTGATTTAAAAGTGCAAAACTAGTTGAAAATGTTTTTGATATAAGATAAACTTAATCTGAAAGTATAAAAAATATAAGAGGTGAATTTTTAAAATGAAAACAAAACAAAAGAAGGGTATATCATTGATTGTACTTGTAATAACAATAATAGTAATGATAATACTAGCAGGAACAATAATATTATCTTTAACAGGTAGTGGTGTGATTGGAAAGGCTGATGAAGGAGTCCTTAAGAGTGATTTAAAATCTTTTGAAGGAGAATTAATGTTATATAAATCAAAGGAAATGTTAAAGAATAATAAAGGGGAAATAAATATTGCTGCAAACGAAGAAGAAATATATAAGGTTTTACCAAGCCTTAAAG
This sequence comes from Clostridia bacterium, assembly GCA_028686615.1. GTDB lineage: Bacteria > Bacillota > Clostridia > TANB77 > CAG-465 > CALXJE01. The sequence continues at coordinate 16,918 of JAQUBQ010000015.1, forward strand.
GAAGTAAGTATGATGGTATTATACAAATAGAAAATGGAAAGATTGTAATAATAGCTTCTGATGTTCAAATTGCAGAAAGATATAACAATCTAGGTTATAATATAGCAGACAAAAGAGCATATGAACAGGGTGCCTATTATAGTTTAATCAAAAATGTTAATACACCAGTATTATTAGAAGGGATGGCACCAATAAAATGGACAGGACAAGGTGAAAGTGGATTTGAAATAACACAAAGTTATGATGAAAATTGGTACAATTACACCGATACAAGTTCATCATCACATACGAGTAAATGGGCAAACGCACAAACAGAAGATGGAAGCATGTGGGTATGGATACCAAGGTTTGCATATAAAATAAACTATACTAATCCTTCTAATAAAGGAGCAGGAGGGACAATCGATATATTATTCTTAAAGGGAAATTCTAATAAATACATAGATAGCAGTGGTAACGAAAAACAAATACCAACAGGGTATTTAGTTCATCCGGCTTTCCAAGATGAGTCACAGATAAATTTTAAAAATGGAGGATGGGATAAAGAAATACCAGGATTTTGGATTGCTAAATTCGAAGCTGGATTTGAGGAAAATTCTCCGAAAAGCACAGGGATAAAATATAATAATTTGTATGGTTGGAACAAACACAATTATGTTGAAGAGTTAGGCGGTTGGATATATTGGTATAATATATATGGGCAAATAACTAACAGTGCGATGTTAAAATATCCAGTGTTTAGAGCAAATCAAATAGCATACAATTATGTGACAATAGGAGATTGTTATGAAAGTGCTAAGAGTATGATTTTTGAAGGGAACCCATATGGATTAAAATCTGATAGTTATCCTCATATAACAAAAAATTCTGAATGGGGTGCAGTTGTATATTTGACACATAGTAAATACGGTGTAAATGGTAATAAAGTAGAAGGAAATAACTCATCTACCTTTTTTACAGTTATGGAAGGTCAAGATCCTACAACAGCAAGTAGATATGTAATTACTGCAGGAGGAGACAATACAACAGAAAATAAGAAAGGACTTAATAGTAAAACAGTTTTAACTAAGAATAAACTACAAAGTACAACTGGAAATGAATACGGAATATATGATATGTCGGGAGGGTTATCAGAATTTACAGCAGGGTATTTTAGAAATAGTGATTTAACAGAAATAAACACAGGAAACAAATTCTGGAGTGATGATTTGAAAAAATCAACGAAATATAAATCGTATTATTATTTTAATAGTGGAATGGTAGAAGGAAACAGATATTATAATCTTCCGGAAAATTCGTCAAGAAAGGGAGAGGCAATATGGGAAACATCAACAGGGGGAAGTAGTTCATATTTATCTTGGCACGATGGAGCAACAACTTTTATGACCTATGGATTTACTCTAAGAGGAGGAGCAAAAAATTCAGCTGGAAGCATATTTGGTTTTTCTTATGGCCAAGGAACACCTTCTAAAAGCCGTGGTTGGAGACCATGTTTAATAAGAAATTAAAACAATAATTTAAGTGTGTTTTTATGTTGAATGGAAACATTTAACACGAACGAAAATTCTTTGGTACACACAATATATAAGATAAACTTAATCTGAAAGTATAAAAAATATAAGAGGTGAATTTTAAAAATGGAAACAAAACAAAAGAAAGGTATATCATTGATTGTACTTGTAATAACAATAATAATAATGATAATACTAGCAGGAACAATAATATTATCTTTAACAGGTAGTGGTATAATAGAAAAAGCAAAAGAAGCTAAATTTAGGAGCAATGCAGCATCTTTGAATGAAATGTTACAACTTGAATTATTAAATGGTAAAAAAGATTTAAAAATATCAGACTTTACAAATGATAAGGATGTAAATAAAAAGTTTGTAATAATAGAGGATAAACTAGTATATGTTGGTGCTAATGAAAATGAATATAATATAGCAAAAAACAGCTCAATTAAAGCTTTAAAAAAGGGAACAGGTACGGAAACAGACCCTTATATAGTAGCAACAGCAGAAGATTTATATAACGTTAGAAATGATTTAAAAGCATATTACATGCAAGTTTGTGATATAAATATTAGCAAATAT
>JAQUBQ010000088.1 GCA_028686615.1 Clostridia bacterium
TCTATCTTTACTAGTTCACTTAGTGGATCTTGTAATCTTCTTGCAATACTAATTGCACTTCTTTCTTCTACATGCAAATCTGGAAATTCCTCAATAGCAAGCTTGCTTGCTGAATAAACACTAGCTCCTGCCTCGTTAACAATAATGTATTTTACATCTTTTTTTGATTCTTTTATAGTTTCAGCAACAAGAGCTTCACTTTCTCTTGATGCGGTTCCATTTCCTATGGCAATTATATCTATATCAAACTTTTCAATAAGTTCAAGTATCTTTTTTTTACTTTCTTCATATTGCTTTTTAGGTTCATGAGGATATATTACTGTTATATCTTGCGGCTTTCCAGTTGCATCTATAACAGCAAGTTTACAGCCAGTTCTGTATGCTGGGTCTAGTCCTAACACCTTCTTTTCTTTCATTGGTGGTTGAAGCAACAACTTTTCAAGGTTTTTCCCAAACACATCTATTGCAACATCTTCTGCTATTTCAGTAAGTTCACTTCTGATTTCCCTTTGTATACTCGGGAATACAAGTCGTTTATAACTGTCTTCTATTGCTTCTATCACATATTTATATGCTTCTGTATTCCTGTTTTTTTCATTTTTAATTTCTTTACTTTCAATCCATGCTAAAACTTCTTCTTTGTTATCCGAAAGAGAAACATTAAGTATCTTTTCTTTCTCTCCACGATTTATAGCTAATACCCTGTGTGGTTTTATCTCTTTTATTTTTTCACTATAATCATAATACATGGCGTATGTTTTGTTGTCATCTTGTGCACCCTTTTTTATTTTACATGTTATCATTCCATAATTGTATATGTTTTTTCTTATCCATTTTCTATAATTTGCATTATCGCTTATTTTTTCTGCAATTATATATTTTGCTCCACTTATTGCATCTTGCTCTGTTTTAATATTATCATTTAAATATTTTGATATATCTGTTAATACTTCGTTAAATTCCATTATTTCTTTTGCTAAAGGTTCTAAACCACTAGCAATTGCTTCCGTTGCTTTTGTTTTTTTCTTTTCTTTAAAAGGTCTATAGATATCTTCAACTTCTATTAATTTTGTTGCAACTAGTATTTGTTTTTCTAATTCTTCTGTAAGCATTTCTTTTTCTGCAATCAGCCTAATTACATCTTCTTTTCTTTTTTGCAAGTTTGATTGATATTCATAAACTTCACTTATTTTTCTTATTTGCTCTTCATCAAGTCCACCTGTAACCTCTTTACGGTACCTAGCTATAAAAGGTATGGTATTATCTTCTTCTAGTAGTTCTAGTACTTTTATTACTTGTCCTTCTTTTACTTTTATTCCTGTAGCTATTTCTTTTATAATTAATTTATTCATTCTTTTCTCCCTAAAATTCAACAATTCTTATTATATTTTGTTTCGGTTCTTTTGTAAATAGCATATGAAAAGTTGAAGCAACTAAAATTGTTTCAACTTTATTCTGTTCTTTTGTTTGGTTTATAAATTTATATTTACATTTTCTCTTTCGTTTAATTCGATTTCAAATAAATTTGCTGGTTTAAAGCCAAATAAATTTGCTATTATGTTTGAAGGTATTGTATAAACTTTAGTATTGTATGCTGTTACTTCAGAATTATATATTCTTCTGGCTGCTTGCAACTGACTTTCAACTTTAGATAATTGTTTTTGTAAGTTCATAAACCCTTCATTTGCTTTTAATTCCGGATATGACTCTATAGTTACTAATACCTTCGTAAATTTGTTGTTTAATTTTTCAGCCACTCCTAAGTCTTCCATGTCTGAATTTTGATATTCAGAACGAAGCCTTGTAACTTCTTGTATAATTTCCTTTTCATGTTTTGCATATCCTTTCACTGTTTCTACTAGATTTGGTATTAAATCAAACCTTTGTTTAAGATATACATCAATTCCTCCTGCTGCTTGATTAACCTTTTGTGCATGCATAACGATATTATTATACTTTCCAACAATCCATAATATTAGAAAGATTATAAAAGCAATAATCCAATAATAAGGCTTGAAATTTGCTATTGTAATCCCTAATACTAATGTTATTATTGGCCAAAAGAATATTAATGCTATTATTAAATAATAAAACTTTGACACTTTTATTTCAATTTTACCTGTTCTCTTCATTTATTTTTCCCCCTACACATAAATTTCGTCTATAACCGTAGCCATTTCTTTAATTACATCTATAATTAGAACATTTGTGTCATATAGTTTTTGTAATTTACTTAATTCTAATGATTTACTAAAAACACTTGGTTCATACATACCCCCTGTATGGAACTTTATATATAACTTATCATTTATTACATTAAATTCAAATTTTATTTTTAGCTTTGCATATAAATTCTCTAGTTTTTCCATTACTTCTGCTGTAAGTATTCTCATTGCCATTATAGGGTCATCAGCTTCCACATCAAAAAGTTTTTCAAAAGAAGATGAATCTAATTTTACTCGTTTCTTATTAAACATTAAAATCTTTCCATCATTCATTATAAAAACTCTCGTTTTTATATCTTTAGTCATTTCTACCATACCAGCCATTCCTCTAAAAACAGTTGTATAACTTTTTTTTCCATCTTCGTCTTCAGTTTCTCTTTGTGTTACTACTTCTGAAATTTGCATGTTAATCTCTTTATTATTCTTTAAAACTATATTAGCTTTTATTAAATCTTCTGATCTATATATATCATAATATTCTCTGTGTGCTGCCATCTCATATATATGTTCTGGAATTCCTTCTTTTGGTTTGTATAAAGAATTTGGTATGGCTTTTTGTATTATAGGTGAAACTATTTTTTCTTTAAAAACACTAGTATAATCCACTTTGTTTTTATTCTTAATTCCTTTGATTCCATTTATAATTATAAAAACAACAAGTACTATACATATGGAAAAAAACAATACTATTGAGAACCATGCGGTTACAAACGTAATTGCGACTATTAATATTGAAATTAATATTTTGTTTTTTTCTTTCTTTCTTAAAGTTTCTAATTCTTCAAAATTCTCTTTATATAATTTATTATATAGTTCTGTTATACTATATTTACTTTGCATATATACCTCACTATATTTCTATATCATCAACCACTAAAGCTATTTGTTTGCATGTGCTTAATAACATCTTTGTACATGTATAAAACCTTTTGATTGATGTGAATTCTAGGGTTTTTCTAAATATGCTTGGTTCATACATTGGTCCAGTATGAAATCTTACATAGAGTTTATCCTTTTTTATATTAATTTCAAATCTAATTTTAGACTCTAATGATAGATCTACAAGCTTCATCATTACATCAGCTGTAAGAACTCTCATGGTAAGTATTTTATCATCTGATTTCACATCAAATAACTTTTCAAATTCTTCTATATCCATTTCTACTTTATTATAGCTTCTTTTTGAGATTCTTCCATTTTTAGTTATTACTATTCCTGCACCTATATCTTTTGTCAGCTCAACTTCTCCTACCATTCCATTGAATCTTGTTACATACTCTTCTTTTCCGTCATCATTTTTTATTATTTCTATTGCTAAAACTTCTGATAATTTTATATTAACTGTCTTATCTTGCTTATTTTGTAGTTCCAACTTAACTTCTATTAAATCCTCTGATTTATATATATCATAGTTTTCTGCAAGACCTGAAGAATCATATGTCAATCGACTAATTCCTCTGTTGATATAATAATTCGAATTAGGTATTGCATTTTTAATTATAGGTCCAATAACTTTATTTTTAAATTCTAATACATAATTTCTAGCTTCGTATCCTAAACGCATTTTGGTTTTTATGTTTTTTATTAGCGAAATTATTATTAATGCAGTTACTATTAATATAATTACTAAATATTTTTCTAGGATTTCCGCATTAATTAAAAACATTGATGCAGTAAATACTCCTATACTTGTTAATATCAAAAACAAAGCAGTTGCCTGTTCCTTTCGTCTTAATGTCTCAAGACGAGCAAAGTTTTCGTTGTATAATCTAGTATAAAGGGCTCCAAAATTTTCCACATCCTTTTTCATATGCACTCCTATCTCATTTCCATAATCCAACATTTTTTAACATATTATTCTTATTACTACTTTATAATATATTATTGGATTTTTCAATAGCAAATGAAATAAATTGTGAACTTCCGTTATGAAATAAGTGAAAAATCGTTTTATATGATTATATCTTCTGATATTTGTTTTTTTGGAGCTTCCACCGGGAATTGAACCCGGGACCTCAGCCTTACCATGGCTGCACTCTACCTACTGAGCTATGGAAGCATGTTTATATCATTATATCATTTTGCCTAGTAAAATCAATATATTATAGGTTAAACAAACATATGTCAGTAAAATAAAAAAATAGAAGTACCGATATGATATAATTGGTTTACTAAATCAAAAAAATATCACGGAGGTACTTCTATGAATAATATAACACAAAAAATG
>JAQUBQ010000016.1 GCA_028686615.1 Clostridia bacterium
AAATGTTATTAAAATATATAAATATGTAAATCGTTAAGAGCATATTAAGTAGGTCTAATTAAACGACTTCTAAGGTCGACTGACAAATGTTCGTTTAAACTTCAAGAAAAACATACTTCGATCGCATTTCTCGTTGACATATATAAAGAAGTATGTTAGAATATACAAGCGAATATTTAATATTTGGAAGTAGAGAGAACTTAGCGGAGGTGTAAGCATGAGAGAGAATATAACATTAGCATGTACAGAATGTAAACAAAGAAATTATGAAACAAATAAGAACAAGAAGACTACTACAGAGAGATTAGAGTTAAATAAATTTTGTAAATTTTGTAATAAACATACAGTACATAAGGAAACTAAGTAAAATATGAAGGTAGGGAGTGATTGGGATGGCAAAAGGTTTTTTTAAAGACATGAAATCAGAACTGAAAAAAGTAGTATGGCCGACAACAGGACAGATAATAAATAACACTTTATTAGTAATAGGGCTTGTAATAGTAGTATCACTAGTAGTATTAGGGATAGACTTAGTTTTAGAGTATGGCGATATGAAATTATGGAACTTAATATCTAAATATATAGGGTAAAAAAGGGAGCGGATAAAATGTCAGAAGAAACACTAGAAAACGCATCTCATTGGTATGTCGTTTATACATACTCAGGATATGAGAATAAGGTAAAAACAACATTAGAAAAACTAGTAGAAAATAGAGGTCTAGAAGACAAAATAGAAGAAATAATAATCCCAATGGAGGAAGAAATCGAAATAAAGGATGGAAAACAAAAAACATCTATAAAGAAAGTATTCCCAGGTTATGTACTTGTAAAAATGATAATGACGGATGAAACATGGTACGTAATTAAAGGTATAAAAGGAGTTTTCAATTTTGTGGGTATGGGAGAAAAACCGTTACCTTTAAGTGAAGACGAATTAAAAAACCTAGGAATTGGAAGTGTAGTTAATATAAGCATTGAAAAAGGAGATTCTATTACTATTATAACAGAGCCATTCTATAATTATCCAGGGATTATTGAGAAAATTGATAAAGAGAAGCAAAGAGTTACAGTAAAGGTAAATATGTTTGGTAGAGAAACTACTGTAGAACTTGACTTTGCACAAGTACAAAAAATTTAGAATACTATGTACAAAAATATATTAGTAGAAAGACATTTCAAGGAGGTGAAAAAAGATGGCAGATAAAAAAGTAACACATGTAATTAAGTTACAAATTGAAGCAGGAAAAGCAAATCCAGCGCCACCAGTGGGACCAGCATTAGGACCTTCAGGAATTAACATTATGCAATTTTGTAAAGAATTTAATGAAAAAACTGCTAAAGATGCAGGAAATGTATTTCCTGTTGTATTAACAGTTTACCAAGATAAATCATTCGATTTCGTAATGAAAACCCCACCAGCGGCAGTACAACTTAAAAAAGCAGCAGGCTTAACAAAAGCTTCTGGTAAACCACATAAAGAAAAAGTTGGAACAGTAACAATTGCACAAGTTGAAGAAATTGCAAAAGCAAAAATGGAAGATTTAAGTGCAGCATCTTTAGAATCAGCAGTATCTATGATAAAAGGAACTGCAAGATCAATGGGGATCACTGTAACTGAATAAAAATGGGAGAGTAGATAAACTATTCGATTGAACCAAAGGAGGGAAAAAGAAAGTGAAAAGAAGCAAAAAGTATGTAGAAGCAATGAAATTAGTTGATAAAACTAAAGTTTATGAAATAGACGAAGCTATAGAATTATTAATTAAACTACCTAAAGCTAAGTTTGATGAAAGTGTAGAACTACATGTAAAGCTAGGAGTTGATTCAAAACAAGCAGATCAACAAGTTAGAGGAACAGTAGTACTTCCAAACGGAACAGGTAAAACAAAAAAAGTTTTAGTTTTAGCTAAAGAAGATAAAGCTAAGGCAGCTAAAGAAGCAGGAGCTGATTATGTTGGTGCAGAAGATATGATTACAAAAATTATATCAGAAGCTTGGTTAGATTTTGATGTAATTGTGGCAACACCAGATATGATGCCGATGTTAGGAAGAGCAGCTAAGATTCTTGGACCAAAAGGATTAATGCCAAATCCAAAGGCAGGAACGGTAACACCAGATATAGTTAAAGCAATAACTGAAATTAAAGCAGGCAAGGTAGAATATAGATTAGATAAAAATAATATAATGCATGCAGGAATTGGAAAAGTTTCGTTTGGAGCAGAAAAGCTTAAACAAAACTACATGACTCTAATAGAGGCAATAGTTAAAGCTAAACCAGCGGCAGCTAAAGGACAATACCTTAAATCAATATCTATAACAACTACAATGGGACCTGGAATAAGCATAAATACAACAGTAAAAATATAAATAGTTAAAAGATAGAACTTTGAGTTCTATTTTTTATATAATGCCCCTTACTTTTTAGTAAAAGGGCATTTTTTAGACTAGCATTGACTTAACCCTTATTTGCTATGTACTATAAAGATTTGTTTTTAAATTATGCAAGTAAGGGTGCCATAGTAAGTATGCCTAGATTATCTTCATATATTTTTCCGAATTGTTCTAAGGGAAGAGGATTTATACCGAAACCTGCTTCAATAGTATATCCAGGCTTGTTAAACTTTTGTATAAACCAATCTTTGAAGCCTGCAAAACTTGAAGCATATGGAGTATCTGAAAGTTTATATCCACTTATACTTGAAAAGGTATCGCCAATTTCTTTAGCTCTAGGAGGGGTAAAATCCATGAACTTCCAAAATATTACTTCCCCTTGAGTGTGGTAAGAGATCATAAGAGATGCTTCTAAAAAAATTGTAAAATCATATAATAACAATGCTTCAGGAGCTTCTAAAGGACTGTTACCAGTGAAATCCCTTGGTGCAGGAGAAACATAGCCTTGTTTTTCTTTTATTTCTTTGGCGTTTTCCCAGAGCGCAGGAAATTGAAGATTTAAATCTATTCCATTTATATTAGCTTTCCAGCCATCAGGAAAGGGAATAGTAGGGTAATCTTTAGATATTTTCACGGCATTATTATAATATTGTGAAGAAACATCAATATCATTTACTACTAAATCAACACCATCAGGATTATGCATTGGAACTATGTATATTGAAGACTTTTTAAAAATATCATCAGCATTTTGGTTAAATATTTTTTGATTATGTAGATAAGCATGAGAAAATTCGTTTATAAACTTCATTAATAATAAAGAAGTTATCCACTCATTAGCATGTGTAGAAGCTACGTATAAAATTTTAGTATCACCAAAACCGATTTGTATATACGGTATTTCTTTGCCCATTACGGATGTTCCAATTTTTCCAAATTTTAAAAAAGGATAATTTAATTTTAAATTATCTATATTAAACATCATAATATCGTAAGAATATGGGATTGAGTCTGGTATGACTGAATGTGGAATAAGGGCATTCCAAGTGGAATCATCTGCTAACCCAGTTACATTAATTGTTTTTAATTCTTGAAACTCCCTAACCGCTGCCATTGTTTCATCACCGAAAATACCATCTATTTCTCCTAAATAGAGTTCTTGCCTACTTAATAATATTTGTAAGTATTTTACTTGTAGTCCAGAGGAGTTTAAGCTTAAAGTTTTCATATAATCACCTATTTTAATATATGAAAACATTCAGGCAAATGTGATTTTTTAAATATAAATGAAAGAATTTTATAAAAGTTAGTTAAAACGGTTGCAAACAGACAAAATTATGGTATAATTAATTGGTATTTAAAGTAATTACCATAGACAGTAGGTAACAGTAAATCCTACCGAGGTGATAATAATAGTGTGAATAAATCCTAGATAGGATATATATAACTGTTACTATTACCTGTTTGAGGTAATAGTATTTTATTTGTTTTAGGGAGGTGCAAAATGCCAAGTGCAAAAGTTTTAGAACAAAAGCAAAAGCAAGTAAAAGAGGTTGCTGAGAAATTAGCAAAATCTAAAATGACTGTTTTTACAGAATATAGAGGAATTACAGTAGAAGATGATATGGCTTTAAGAAAAAACCTAAGAGAAGCAGGATGTGAAAGTGCAGTTATAAAGAACACTATACTTAAACTTGCAGCTAAAGAAGCAAACATTGAAGTAGATGAAGAAATTTTTAAAGGACCAACATCAGTAATATTTAGTTATGAAGATATTGTAGCTCCTGCAAGAATTGCAAACGACTACGCAAAAAATCATGATTTCTACACGTTTAAAGGTGGAATAATGGAACAACAGCAAGTATCAAAAGAAGAAGTAATTAAACTTGCAAAATTACCAACAAAAGAAACACTTCTTACTATGCTTGCGTCTGCATTACTTGGAAACATACGTAATTTAGCAGTAGTTATTAACGAAGTAAGCAAACAAAAATCAGAGGAAACAGTTAATGCCTAAAAGATTAACTAATTAGATTTAAAATGGAGGAATTTAAAATGGAAAAGATTGAAAAAATAATAGCTGAAGTTGAAACACTTACAGTTATTGAATTAGCAGATTTAGTAAAAGCTATCGAAGAGAAATTTGGAGTATCTGCACAAGCTGCAGTAGTAGCAGTGGCAGGTGGAACAGCAGGAGCAGCAGAAGAAGAAAAAACAGAATTTAATGTAGTATTAAAAGATGCAGGAGCAACTAAAATACAAGTAATTAAAGCTGTAAGAGAAGCTACAGGATTAGGACTTAAAGAAGCTAAAGAATTAGTTGATGGAGCACCTAAAACAGTAAAAGAAGCTATGCCTAAAGAAGACGCTGAGAAACTAGTAGAAACTTTAAAAGCAGCTGGTGCAACAGTAGAAATGGAATAATATATAACATAAAGTAAGATATAGTTAACTATAAAAAGTTGACTATATTTTTTATATGTTATAATATAATAAACATAGTTAGAGTTAATTAAATACTAATTAATAAGGAGAGATATAATTATGTTAAAAACAAGTATTAAAGGCACAATGAAATTTACAAAAGGGAGAGGGATTAGTTTAATAGTACTAGTTATTACTATAATTGTAATGATGATATTAGCAGGAGCAATAATGTTATCACTTACCAATAATGGAATAATATCAAATGCAAAAGAAGCAAAAGAATCTAGTAATTTAGCAAATATAAAACATGCAGTTTCGTTATTGGAATCAGAATATCAACTTGATGTGCAAACAGGAAAAGATGTATTACAAGGCAAAACAAAAGAACAATATTTTGAAGACAAATTAAAATCTCAAGGAATTGACATTAGTAAATGTGTCCTAATAAATGAAAATGATAATATCATTGTTGAAAGATTAGGGATAAAAGAGATAATACAATCTGGTGAATATACATTCTTATTGTTAAATAATAATTCCTTGATAGTTTGGGGTTCAAATCATCAATTTCAATTGGGATTAGGAGATTCGACTTTTAGAACTTTACCAACATTAATTCATGAAGTTGAAAATGTAAAAAAAGTAGCAACAGGCAATAATGCTGTTTTAGCATTACTAAATGATGGAACAGTAAAAGCATGGGGGAACAACTCTACTGGTGGAACATTAGGCTTAGGAACTACATCATATATAAAAATACCGACACAAGTTCCAGAACTTATAAATGTTAGAGATGTAATAATAGAGAATGGTGCTTCTTATGCAATACTAAATGATGGAACAGTAAAAGCATGTGGGAATAATAGTAATGGACAATTAGGTTTGGGAGATACAACTAGAAGATATACACCAATACAAATCCCGAATCTTATAAATGTTAGAGAATTAATAACTAGTTTTAGTTGCTATGCAATACTAAATGATGGAACAGTAAAATCTTGGGGAAGCAATGGTAATGGAAGATTAGGTTTAGGAGATACAACTGCTAGATATACGCCAACGCCAATACCGTCAGAAAATCTTTCCAATGTAAAGGAAATAATATATAATGGAGGTAGTATATTTGCAATACTAAATGATGGAACAGTAAAATCTTGGGGATACAATTATTATGGTCAATTAGGTTTGGGGGATACAACTGCTAAACATACACCAATACAAATTCCTAATCTTACAAATGTTAAAAAAATTGAAAATTATAGTAATAGCCTTTTTATTGCATTGCTAAATGACGGAACAGTAAAATCATGGGGAACAAATAATTATGGTTCATTGGGACTAGGAGATACAACTGCTAGATATACACCAACGATAATCCCAGATCTTATAAATGTTAGAGATCTAATGGTACAAAATAGTGCTTCTTATGCAACATTAAATGATGGAACTGTAAAAGTATGGGGCAATAATGCTTATGGCCAATTGGGGTTGGGAGATATAACTGCTAGATATACACCAATACAAATTCCCAATCTTACAAATGTTAAACAAATAATAAAAAGTTCAAGCTATACTAGTAGTGTTGTGTTTGCAATATTAAATGATGGAACAGTAAAATCATGGGGAAGAAATAATTATGGTCAATTAGCTTTGGGAGATACTACAGATAGGTACACGCCAACACAGATTGAAATGGAATCACTATTAAACATTAAGCAGATAATAAATAGTCAAAATAATTCGTATGTTTTATTAAATGATAGAAAATTAAAGGTTTGGGGATATAATGTTAATGGCAGATTAGGTTTAGGAGATAAAGAAAATAGAACATCACCAACTTTAGTGAATTTAGATAATTTTTTCAACTAAGTTAGTAATATATATTATAGTTAAATACCAAAAGAAATAAGTTTAAATTATTTCTTTTGGTATTAATTACGCATTATTAATATTTTTTATTTATCGTTATTTGTAAGATTTTCCATAGCAAGTAAGTATTCCCACTTTTTATCAACTTCTTTTTGGAATGATTCAATCATCCATTCATTACCTTCTTTAAACATATGTCTAAAACGTTTTTGTGGTTTTAAGAATTCTTCTACAGGTAATTTTTTAGCTGGTTTATAATTTATAGTATAAACACCATCTTTAATTTCATATAATGGCCAAAAGCATGTGTCAACCGCAAGTTTTGATATTTCCATTAGCATTTCAGTAGGATATCCCCAGCCACGAGGACAAGGTGACAATACAGAAATGAAACAAGCTCCTTCAGTATATATAGCTTTTTCACTTTTTTCATGTATATCTTTAAAGTTATTTAAAAGTGCAGTTTGAGCAACGTAAGGGATATTATGCTTAGCTATGATTTCAGTTAAATCTTTTCTTGCTTGAAGTTTTCCTGGAACAACTTTTCCAGCAGGTGCCGTAGTTGTATCTGCAAATTTTGGAGTTGCAGAAGAACGTTGGGTTCCAGTGTTCATATATGCACCATTATCATAGCACACATATACCATATCATGTCCACGTTCCATAGCACCAGATAAAGATTGAAGACCTATGTCATAAGTACCACCATCTCCACCAAATGCAACAAACTTAGTAGTTTTATCAGCTGGCAATTTTCCAGCTTTCTTAAGAACATTATATGTAGCTTCTATACCAGAGCATGTAGCACTTGCGTTTTCAAATGCACTATGGATAAACGAAGAATTCTTCCATGAAGTATATGGATATATACAAGAAGACACTTCTAAACATCCAGTAGCAGAAGTTATAACAAGATTATCATCTTCTTTTACAGCAGAGAGTACTCCTCTTACAACAGGAGGAGCTCCACAACCAGCACACATCCTATGCCCAGCAGAAAATCTGGTTTTTCTTTTAATAATTTCTTTTAAATTATATGCCATGTTTTTACCTCCTATTCTCTAACGCCAAGATAATTAGTAGTTTTATCTACTTTGCCATCTTTTGAAATTTTAATTATATTACGAAACACTTCTTCTAAATCAGTTTCTTTAACATCTCTACCACCTAAACCATATATGTAATTGATACTAGGGATAGATATGCTTTGAGAATATAGTGCAGCAGAAAGTTCAGAATATAATGGACCAGAGAAACCATTAACGCTATCAGCTTTATCCATTATTGCAATAGCTTTTTGATTTCTTAAAGCATTTGTTAAATCTTTATAAGGTAGAGGTCTAAATACTCGAGGTTTTAGAATACCAACTTTTAACCCTTCTTCTCTTAATTTATCCACCACTACTTTTGCAGTTCCTGCAGAAGAGTTCAGTATAACCATACAAGCATCACTATCTTCTGTTTTGTATGATTCAAACATACCATATTTTCTACCACTAATTTTAGCAAATTCTTCAGATACTTCTTCAATAATTTTTTTAGAGTCTGTCATTGCATCTGCGAGTTGTTTTCTATGTTCAAAAAAATAATTTTGAAGATCTAGTGGCCCCATAGAGATAAACTCATTAGGGTTTAATAAATAATGTTTTGGTTCATATTTACCAACAAAATCTTTTACAACACTATCTTCTAATAATTCAATATTTTCAACTGAGTGAGAAGTAATGAATCCATCATAACAAACCATAACAGGAATCATAGATCTTTCAGCAATTTTTACAGCCATAATTATATTATCATAAGCTTCCTGATTTGATTCACAATATAATTGAATAAAGCCACAATCTCTTACACCCATTGAATCAGAATGATCATTGTGTATGTTTATTGGAGCAGATACTGCTCTGTTAACACATGTAAGTACTATTGGAAGTCTCATACCACTTGCAATGTATAACATTTCATACATTAGCGATAACCCTTGTGAAGAAGTGGCAGACATTACCCTTCCACCAGCTGCTGAAGCACCAATGCATGCTGATAAAGCACTATGTTCACTTTCTACAGGAATAAATTCAGTATCGACAGTTCCATTTGAAACAAAACTAGAGAAATATTGGGGTATTTCTGTAGATGGTGTAATAGGGTAAGCCGGTACAACATCAGGGTTGATTTGTTTCATTGCAAAAGCAACTGCTTCATTTCCGCTTAAACGTTCTCTTATCATTTTATATACCTCCTTATTCATTTTCCATTGTAATGGCTTTAAATGGGCATACTTTTGCACATACACCACAACCTTTACATGCATCATAGTCAAAACCCAACATTTTATCATCTTCATCATGGATTATTGCATTATCAGGACATGGCATAACACATAGCATACAATGTTTGCAATTTTCTAAAATGTGTATAGGTTTTTGGTTACGCCATTCACCAGTTTTAACTTGCTCAGAATTTCCATCCTTTAGAATGATTCCAGCCATAGGAAGTTCTTTTGCCCCCATTTTATCATTTATCATAAGAATTACCTCCTTTAACTTCATCATATGCACGTCTTACAGCATTCATATTTGGCTCTATAACTTCAGGTTTTTTAGCAAATTTTGTTTTAAAAGAATCTAACATATGTTCTTCTAAATCTTCTCTGTTCATTAAATTTGTTATTTTTATAACTGCAGAGAGAAGTGCAGTATTAGGGAAATTTGCTTTTAAACATTCGTGACTTATTTTAGTTGCATCAACAGTATATACAGCTCCTCTATATTCAGGTATTGTTTTTCTAACTTCATCTGGAGATAGGGAAGAATTAATTAAAATTCCACCGGTTTCTTTTAAGCCTTGAGTAACATCTACAGAATTAATTAAAGTATCATCAACAACCACAACATAGTCTGGTTCATAAATATTAGAATGTATGCGAATTATTTTATCATCAATTCTATTATAAGCAGTAAGTGGTGCACCCATTCTTTCTGGTCCATATTCAGGAAATCCTTGAATAAACTTTCCTGTACTAAAGGCAACATCAGCAAGGAGCAATGATGCAGTTTTTGCACCTTGGCCGCCTCTTCCGTGCCATCTAATTTCTATCATATTTACCTCCTTGTATAATTAATACTTAATATAGTATATATCTTGTAATTAAACAAGTCAAGAAAACAAAAACAAAAAACAGGGACGGATTATGGAATAAAATAATATATACATTGATTTAAAGAAGGGATTAAAAGTATAATGAAAATCAAATAAAAAAAGGATAAAATAGAGGAAAAGAATTAAAAACTAAAAAGGGAGCACCAAATAGGTGCACCCTTAATTTATAGTCAACTGTCATTAAGACAGTTTTATAATATTGTTTCCATTATAATACTATGTAAAACCGCTTGTTAACCGTTTTTTCTTTTTCATTTTCCCCCCGTTATCTGTTCTTTTGAAGTTTAATTTAAAAGGCATAAAAATGCTATAGTATTATTTTTTATGAAAGTAGCTAAGTAAAACCAGAATTAAAAATTAAAGTTTTCATTTAAATTCTCCTTATATAATTATTAGAGAAACTAGCTAAATAAAACCTACAGGAAACCGCATGCATTTAAGCATAACTTTTTGCTCCTTTCGAGTTATTTTCATAAAATTAATGGTAATGTAATTTGATAAACCCCTCCTAAAATTATTTTATTTGGTTAGTACTTAATTACAAAAACAATTATATCACTAAAAAAACGTTATGTCAACGTTTTTGATAAAAATATATACAATAAGCCGATATTTATAAAAGGAGTACAAAGGAGGTGTTTATAAAGTCAAGAAGAGAGTATGCATAATATTTATTTATATAATCTATATTTTAAGTATCATTTATAGGTTGCATAGATATGAAAATAAATATATAAACGATATTAAACAGACTAAATATTTTTTAAAAATAATAGAAAGAAGAAAGTTGGATGAGGAAAAAACAACATATATTGTAAAAAATAATAATGATAAATTTTTACTTAATATATATTTTAAAGATAACTATGATAAAAAAAAGAACATGAGTGAAGATGAGATTTATAAACATAGTTCATATAAATATGGTGATATATTAGATATTCAAGGAAAGATAAAAATATGGGAAAGCATGAGTAACATTGGAGAGTTTAATTATATGAGGTACTTAGCATCTAATAATATATATGGAACAATAATAGCTTCTGATATAAAATATGTGGGGAGTGATGGTAATTACATTATTAATACTATATATAAATTAAGGGATAAGGTGTATAAAATATTAAGTGAGAATATAACTAAAAAGTACCTAGGAGTTATAGAAGGAATAATGTATGGCAAAATATATGAATTAGACAAGGATGTAAAAAAAACATTTAATAATATTGGTGTCAGCCATATTCTTTCAGTATCAGGCTCACATCTTAATATAATAATCTATTTTTTAACTCTATTGCTAAGTAAAAGAGTTAAGAACAAAAAGATAAAAGTATCTATACAAATCCTTATTGTCATTTTATTCACATTATTTGCAACATTTAGTTTATCAATATTACGTGCAAGTGTAATGCTAATAATTAAATTATTGTTTGGCATTAAAAATAAAAAAGTATCAATGCTTAATTTATTAATATATACGTATTTATTATTTCTATTAATAAACCCTATGTATGTGTATAATATAGGCATGACACTTTCATTTTTAGCAGTGTTTGGAATACACGGCTTTTCAAACAAGATAGAACAATATATTAAAAGTAAAATATATTGGAATATAAAAAGTGACAAAACAGCAAATGCAGTGTTTAAGGGATTAAAAGCAATTGCAATAACGTTATCTGCAAACATTGTTATATTACCAATATCATTATATTCATTTCAAACATTTTCATTAATATTTATTTTATCTAATTTAATAATAGGACTTATTTCTAACTTGATTATGATTTTATCATTTGTAGCAGTTATTATTAACTTTATTCCATATCTATCAAAGCTGTTATTTCATTCTCTAGAAATGCTTACATTTATATTAATTGAAACAAGTGAGTTTTTATCATCAATAAATTATATAATATCTGTTAAAGCGCCATCTATTTTAATTATAATTTTATACTATATGTTAATTGCAATTTTATACATAGGGATAAAAAAAAGAAATAAAAATAAATTATTTAGAAACAGACTAAAAGATTATATCCAATATGTGACTTTTATACTTGGTTTGTTAACATCTTTACTTATAATAAAGAATAATTTTTTTTCAGATCACATTTATTATTTTAATGTTGGACAAGGAGAAATGAGCATGATTTCAAAAGGTTCTAAAAATATACTTATAGATATAGGCTCCATATCACATGATGCATCATATATATTGAATAATTATATGAAAAGGGAAAACAAAAAACAGATTGATTTAGTTATAATCACTCATTTTCACAAAGATCATATGAATGGTATATATGATATTATTGAAAGTTATAAAGTTAAAAGGATTGCATATGTGTTGCCAAATGGCTTAGAAATAGAAGAATATAACAATTTCTATAAATATATAAAAGATAAAAAAGTGGGGATAATGTTAATAAACAAGGGGGATGTTATAAACTTAGGAAAGGTTAAAATGCAAGTGATATCACCTAATATGAAAGAAATATTTGAGAAAGGTAATAATGAAACTGATAATTTAAATGAAAACTCATTAGTTTTAAATATAAGGATAAATAATAAAAACTTCCTTTTTACAGGAGATGTCACAAAACATAATGAGAAGAATATAAATAAAAGCTTAAAAAAAGCAGATATAAAGAATATAGAAATACTTAGTGTAGCTCACCATGGTTCTAAAACTTCAACAAGTAAAGAGTTTTTAGAAGGATTAACAATTAAAAATGCAATAATATCTTCTAAAAAAAGTGTATATAATCACCCAAGTAAAGAGGTGATAAGCAAACTTAAATATTATAATATAAAATATTATCTTACAGAAGAAAGAGGAGGCATATTATATAAATTAAAAAACTAGTTTAAAAATATAAAACATGTATAATTTACCAAATAATAACAAATGATATGATTGTAATTAAAGGTAAGGTGAATTATGTATGTATGAGACAAGGAAAAACTATCAAGTCTTTGTAACAATAGTAATGTTAGTTCTTTTAACAATTGGAGTATTCATTGGTATGAAATTTTCTAAAGATGATGAAGGCATAAATGAGGATTATTCTTATGCTGTATCGAATAAAGAGGTAGAGATGTATGAAGAAGATGAAAACAGAAAAGAACTAGAAGAGGAAGAAGAAAAGGATATAGAAGTAATATATGTAGATATATACGATGGATGTAATCATGCTTCAGAAAGTAGAAGTTTAGAATATGGAGCCACTCTTAGTGAGGTTAAAAAACGAGAACTTGAAAAAATAGAAAGAGAAAAATCAGGATATAAACTTGTAAAGGATACAGATGGAATATTAATGTTTGAAAAGAAACATAATGAAAAATGTGAAAATCATTATTTATTAAAACTAGATGGTGACATAGTTATTATATATAGATGGTCAAATGAAGATGGATATATAAAATATCAGGAAACAGACATAGATAAAGAAATAGTAAGGCCAGATTTAAAAGAACAGTTAGTAAGAGGAATAGAGGCAGAAACATTAGAGCAATTATATATGTTTTTGGAAGATTTAGAAAGTTAAATGTGCAAAGTAAACTCCCGCAGCATTTGCTGCGGGATAATGTTATAATTAAAATTTAAATTAAGTATTAATTTTAACGGGAAATGTTACTACTGCTACAAAATCTGTTTTGTCTTTTTAAATTCACCTTTCTTCTGAATACTAGTTTCAAACGTTTTTCTTAACTTCTTAACATCGATAATTGTTTTTTCATATAAATCAATCCTTTATAGTATTATTTATTTAAAAAAATATATATAAAAGGTGTACTGACTTTCATCAATACACCTTGGTTTTTCTTAACATATATAACTAGTTATATCCCTATTGTTATGTTACTTGTTATATTTATCACTCCATATATATTTGATAAAAGGGTATGCAGAATAGTTACAGTTTGTGTTATAGGCTGACATAAACATTGCTTTAAGTGTTTTATTAAAATGATTATTCATGCAAAATTCCCCCTTGTCATTTTATTTGAATTTGTATTTTTTATCACTTGAACATTCATAAATCTATGAGGATTATACAAAATGTTCATAGGGTTAGGAAAACATAAAGATGAAATGGTGACAATACTTTAAGCAGTTTAATTGATTTTTAGCAAGATATATAATATAATTTAAGGCAATGATACAAACAAAATTTAAAAGTTAGAGAAGGAGAATAATTAAAATGAAAGCAATTGAGCTTAGAAAAAAATATTTAGATTTTTTTGAAAGTAAAGGTCATACTATAATACCTTGTTCACCAGTGGTTCCAGAGAATGATCCAACGGTATTATTTACTACAGCAGGAATGCATCCGTTAGTGCCATATTTGTTAGGTGAAAAACATCCAGGTGGGAAAAGACTTGCAGGTTACCAAAAGTGTTTAAGAACAGATGATATAGATGAAGTAGGAGATACTTCTCATTTAACATTTTTTGAAATGTTAGGTAATTGGTCTTTAGGAAATTATTTTAAAAAAGAAGCCATAGAATATAGCTTTGAGTTTTTAACCAAAGAATTAAATATACCAATAGATAAGATATCAGTATCTTGTTTTGCTGGAGACGAAGATTGTCCAAAAGATGTTGAAGCATACCAAGCATGGAAAAGCTTAGGAATACCAGATGAAAGAATATATTTCTTTGGTAAAGATCAAAACTGGTGGGGACCAGCAGGAAAAACAGGACCATGTGGACCAGATACTGAGATGTTTATTGACATTGGAACAGATAAATGTTCTAAAAATTGTGATCCATCTTGTAATTGTGGGAAATACATTGAAATTTGGAACAATGTATTTATGCAGTATAATAAAAAAGCTGATGGTACATTTGAAGAATTAGAACAAAAAAATGTTGATACTGGAATGGGACTTGAAAGAACTGCTTTTATAATGCAAGGAAAAAACAATGTATTTGAAACTGAAATTTTCGCAGAGACTGTAGCTAAGATAAAAGAACTTGCAACAGAAGCAAATGATGAAAGTGTATATATAATAGCTGATCATTTAAGAGCAGCAGCTTTTATAATACTTGATGGAATAGTTCCTACAAATACGGATCAAGGATATGTATTAAGAAGATTAATGCGTAGAACAATAAGACACATGAGAAAAATCAATCTAGAAACAAGCAATATAGAACTACTTTTAGAAGTCCAAAAAGAATCACTAATGGAATTATATCCAGAACTTATAGAAAATCATGAATTAATAGTTAACGAATTTAAAAAGGAAATTCAAAAGTTTGAAAAAACACTTATAAACGGAGAAAAAGAATTTGGAAAAATAAGTGAACACTTAAAAAAACAAGGAATAAACAAATTGAGTGGTAAAACCATTTTTAGATTATATGATACTTTTGGCTTTCCACCTGAAGTAACAGAAGAACTTGCAACAGAAAACGGGTTTGATTCAGATATAGAGGGTTTTAAAGAGTTTTTTAAAGCACACCAAAAAAAATCTAGACAAGGAGCAGAACAAAAATTTAAAGGAGGACTTGCAGATAACTCAGAACAGACAATAAAATATCATACCGCAGCACATTTGTTATTAGGAGCTTTAAAAAGAATATTAGGGGAACATGTATATCAAAGGGGTTCTAATTTAACGGCTGAAAGATTAAGATTTGATTTTAATCACCCACAAAAAATGACAGATGAAGAAAAACAAAAAGTAGAAGAACTAGTAAATGAACAAATAAAAAGAAATTTAAAAGTAACAATGGAAGAAATGAGCCTTGAAGCAGCAAAAGAATCTGGAGCGGATGGAGTTTTTGATAGTAAATATGGGACAATTGTAAAAGTATATTCAGCAGGAGATTTTAGTAAAGAAATATGTGGAGGACCACATGTTGAAAACACATCAGTACTTGGTAAGTTTAAAATTAAGAAAGAAGAAGCCGTTTCAAGTGGGGTAAGAAGAATAAAAGCTATTTTAGAATAATAGATAGGAGTGAATATTGTGGAAGAAAATAATTGTTTGTTTTGTAAAATAATAGCAAATGAAATTCCTTCAAAAAAAGTATATGAGGATGAAAATGTGTATGCTTTTCATGATATAAGTCCGGTTACACCTATACACATAATTGTCATACCAAAAGTACATATAGAAAGTGTTAATTTTGTTAATATTGATAATAGTAAATACCTTTCAAGGATTTTTGAAGTAATTCCTGTAATTGCAGAAATAATGAAAATTAAAGAAAGAGGTTATAGAGTTATTACAAATGTAGGTGAAGAAGGCGGTCAAACAATAAAACATTTACATTTCCACATAATAGGTGGGAAGAAACTCGATACTAAAATTATTAATGATTAGGTTAGTTATTATAAACCCATTTGCAGGGAATTCTAGGGGCTTTAAACACAAAAAAACGGTTGAAAAGGTATGGAATAATATAAAAAAAGAGGGACTCGTAGATGAAGATGAAATTATAATAGAAGTCACAAAACACCAGGGACATGCTACTCAAATAGCAAAAAGGTACATTAATAAATATAAAAATGATAAGATTGTCATCTATATTATTTCTGGTGATGGAACTATTTCGGAAGTGGCAGAAGCAACTATAAATAATGATAATGTATCAATTGTTATTATACCAAAGGGGACAGGCAATGATTTTGCAAAAGCAGTAACCAGTTCAAAGAGTATAAGAAAGATAATAAGAGAAAGTATAAAAAACAATCCAATTAAAGTAGATAGTATAAAAGTTAATGAAAAAGTTGCAGTGAATGTTGTAAATGCAGGTCTTGATGCAGCTATTGCTGAAAATATAAAATATTTCAGGAAAATACCATTTTTAACAGGGAAAATGAAATTTAATTTATCAATATTAATAACAATATTTTCACCGAGAAAATACAAATTTAAAATACGTGTAGATAATAAAGCATATAAAGGAAAATACACTTTAATTGCAATTGGAAATAATAAGTATTATGGCGGAGGTATTATGGTTCTTCCTAATGCTGATATAAAAAGTGGTTTTTTAGATGTATGCATAGTAAAAAACACCACAATATTTCATAAGATATATTTTTTACCTAAGTTTAATGCTGGAAAGCATGAAAATATAAAACTTGTAAATATGACTAAAGCTAAAAGTGTTACGGTAGTATCAAATAAAAAATTCCCTATAAGCATTGATGGTGAGATATACAATGTTAAAGGATTTAAAGTAAAAATTGCTGAAAATAGCTTGAATGTAATCAAAACACTTGACAAAAAGTAGAAAATTAGTTAAAATATTTTGTGCGTGGTGGATATAGCTCAGTTGGTTAGAGCGCCAGGTTGTGGCCCTGGAGGCCGTGGGTTCAAATCCCATTATTCACCCCACAAACAATATAGATTGGGATGTAGCCAAGTGGTAAGGCACCACACTTTGACTGTGGCATTTCGTTGGTTCGAATCCAGCCATCCCAACCAAAATTATAACCTATCAAACACCTTAAAATAGGCACTTGATAGTTTTTTTAATGCAATTTTAATGTAACTAGGTTATTTGATGCTAAATATTCTGATGATTTTACCTCAGAACTTTTTTAAAAGGCATCTGTTTTATTATGGGAGAAAAGTCTTATTTGTGGTAGTTGACATAATTTTAATAATGGTGTATAATAATTATTGTAATTATATCAATTACAATAAATCTAACTTTAATAAGGAGGAAATAAAAATGGGGAAATTTAGACCATCAGATTACACAATTAAAAATGCTCTTTTGGAGGCAACCAGATACGACGGTATATTTATTGGAGATAACTACGTAACAAAAGACCACGGGGATTATATTCAAGTCAATATTGACGCAAACAATAACAAAGGCCATGTAAGTTATGATTTATATTTTGATGACAACGGCAAATTGATTCGCTGGGAAAAGCATAGATAAAAAATAGAAAAGAAGCACAGATTAATTTCTGTGCTTTTCTATTACTTATTAAAATATTATGTATAAGTAAAATATATGTTTGGCATTTTTAAAAAGGTTAAAAGGATGGAAGAAAAAGAAGTGATATTTGATACAAGAAAGGCTTGGGAATATATATAGTATAAATATACTGGTTTAGATTATAAATATAGAGATAACGTTTAATAATAAAAATACAGACAAAAATTACATTGATATAAATTAATAAAAATGTTATTATATAATTATATAGTAGTATGGGAGGAAATATATGAAAAACAAGGGAATATCATTGATTGTATTAGTAATAACAATAATAATCATGTTAGTCTTAGCAGGAGCCATAATTCTAAGCTTACAAAGTAGTGGAATTATAGGAAAGGCAGATGAAGCAGTAAGAAAAAGTAATATTGCAAATAGACAGCAAGCAATAAATTTAGCATATGGGACTTGGATGTTAAATAATCCTAATTCTATATTTACAGAAGCAAATATAGAAGATTTAAATCAATACTTGCCAGCTGATATGCAAGTGAATGGTGATGGAAACATGTTAATAATTATAGAAAATGGGAAGCCAATAGATCCAGAATCATTAAATATATTACCCTCAGGTTTTTACTATGTTGGTGGAACAAAAGAAACAGGATATGTAATATCAGATAATAAGTTGGATAGAGGAAAAGGTACAACACATGAAACAGCTCAAAGTTTACAGGGGAATCAATTTGTATGGGTACCAGTAGAGGATTTTAGTAAATTTATTAGAGAAAATTTCAATTCTAATCAAACAATAAGTTTTTCCACAACACCTAAGGAAGCGAATAAGTATTTTGAAATATTGCCAACTGATGGGGGAACAACTGAAGTAGACAGAATGTATGCAAGTGTGAAAAAATATAAAGGTTTTTATGTAGCAAGGTATGAAGCTGGAATAGCAGAAGGAATGCCAAACACTGTGTCAGATCTGACAGATACTTATGGAAATGGAGAA
>JAQUBQ010000089.1 GCA_028686615.1 Clostridia bacterium
ATAATTATTGTAGTTAATAAATGGGATTTAATAGATAAAGAAGAAATGACAACAAGTAAATACCAGAAGAAAATTAGAGAAAAATTTAAATTTATGTCTTATGCTCCAATTGTGTTTATATCAGCACTGACAGGGCAGAGAGTAGTAAAAATATTTGAAATAGTTAATAAAGTATATAAAGCAAATACATTTAGAGTTTCAACAAGTATTCTAAATGATGTTATAATTGAAGCCTTAGCAGTGGTACCACCAAATGTAGAAAAAGGCAAAAGATTAAAAGTGTTCTATGTAACACAGGTAAGAAATAAACCACCAACATTTGTGATGTTTGTAAACAACAAAGAATTGGTGCACTTTTCATATTTAAGATACATAGAAAATCATATAAGGAAAAGTTTTGATCTAGAAGGAACACCTATAAGAATATTAGCTAGAGGAAAAGGTGAAAAAGAAAGATAAGGTATTGGAGGAAAATATATATGGTAAACGTGCTTGTGTTTTTATGTTCGTATTTAATATGTGCAATTAATCCAGCAATAGTAATTAGTAAAAAAGTAATAGGTACAGATATAAGAAATGTAGGAAGTGGAAATGCTGGTACTACGAATGCTATAAGAACTATGGGAAAAGGTTGGGGAATACTTGTATTTATATTAGATGCATTAAAAGTAGTAATAGCATATGGAGTAACAATATTAATTTGTAAGATATTTAAAGGAAGCAATGTAATAACAGCAGAATCGGTATACATCGTAGCTGCAATTATAGGACATTGTTATCCAATATATTATAATTTTCAGGGAGGAAAAGGTGTTGTTGCAATATTAATTTCTTGTGCATTCTTAGAACCAAAAATAACTTTGGTTTGTTTAATTGTTGCAATAATAATAATATTCATATCAAGGATGGTTTCAATGGGAAGTCTTTCATCAATAGTTTTATTTAATATTATGATAATGGTAATGGAACCGTGGTATTTGTTTGGAGTAATGATAGCGTCTGCTATAATTATATATAAACATAAAGCAAATATAAAAAGAATAATGAACGGTGAAGAAAATAAATTATTTTAAATAAAGATAAAAATAATTACAAAGGTTATGGAGGAAATATTTAAATGGGAACATTAATAGCTAGAATAAAAGAAAGAGCGAAAGAAAATATAAAAAGAATAGTTTTACCAGAAGGACAAGACATTAGGGTTATTGAAGCAGCAAGTAAAGTAAAAGCAGAAGGAATAGCGGAAGTAATATTAATAGGAAATAAAAAAGAAATAGAGACGGTATGTGAAGAAAAAAACATTAAACTAAATGGAGTAATGATAATAGATCCTAATAATTCTGAAAAGACAAAAGAATATTCTAAGAAGTTATATGAGCTTAGAAAAGAAAAAGGACTTACAGAAGAAAAAGCTAATGAAATTATACTTGAAAACATTTATTTTGCTACTATGATGGTTAAAGAAGGACATGCAGATGGATTAGTGTGTGGAGCAGTATATTCTACTTCTGATACATTAAGACCTGCACTACAAATAGTGAAAACAAGACCAGGAACTAAATGTGTTTCAGCATTTTTTATAATGGAGATTCCGGATTCTGATTATAAATCAGCATACATATTCGCAGATAGTGGACTACTAGAATTTCCTACAGAAGAGGAAAGAGCAGAGATTGCAATAGAGTCAAATGAAAGTTGTAAACTCTTATTAGAAGAGGAAGGCAAAGTTGCAATGCTTTCATATTCCACAAAAGGAAGTGCTAATTCTGACAGTATTGAAAGTGTAAAGAAATCGCTTGAAATAGTAAGGGAAAAAAGACCAGATATAAAAATTGATGGGGAATTACAACTAGATGCAGCAATAGACAAAGAAATAGCAAAATCTAAAGCAGGAGATAGCCCTGTTGCAGGAAATGCAAATGTACTAATATTTCCAGATTTAAATGCGGGTAACATTGGCTATAAATTAGTTCAAAGGTTTGCAAAAGCTAACGCATATGGACCTATAACTCAAGGATTAGCAAAACCTATCAATGACTTATCGAGAGGATGTACAGTAGAAGATATAGTTGGAGTTGTAGCAATTACAGCAGTTCAAGCAACTAAACAATAGAAAATACAACATATATTAAAATTAGGTATTAAGGTATAAAGGAGACAAGTTATGATTAATTCTTTTCTTCCACAAATGGTAGAAGATTTAACATATTCTGAAATGTTAATAAGAGATTTGCTAACACCATTAACTAATATATTAATACTATTTATGGTTATAGCGATGTTTGTTACGCCACACATCTTAAGAAAAAAACGTAAAATTAAAAGAAGAGATGATCTAATAATTCTTAATACATTTGTAATATGTACATATATATTGCTTTCAATGATAATAGCTTATGTGGTAATAAACAAAAGCTTTAATCAATCTAGAGACTATATGATGATTCCTAAAATAATCTTTTGCATAGTAGGCCTATTAAATGTTATAATAGGATTTAAATATTTGTTTAAAGATGTTATTATAAAATTAAAAGAAAAAAATGAAAGCACAAAAACAAAACAAGTTAAAAACAAAGAAAACACATATATAGAAAAAGAAAAAATTAAAATTAGTTTAGAGAATGCAAAAGAAACTGTGATAAACACTATTACAGATTTAAAAGAAAAGATAAGTAAAAAATAAAGAGAGGTAAAGTTTATGGAAACAATAAGTTATAATAAAATTAAAAGGAAACAAAACAATTTTGGAATATTTAGTTTCTTCTTATTTATAATACTAGGTACTGGAGTTATAATTTATTCAATGATGAATGAACCAGAACCAGCGGTGCTTGGTAGAAACCCACTACAAAATGTAGATGAAATCTATAAAAGTCAAATTGATAAACAAGAAGATGATGAAAAGGTAGAGGAGAACACTAAAGTAGAGGAGATTAAATATAAAATAGAGGCTAAAGGTTCTAGTGAAAAGTCAGGAAATTTTAAAACTAGTATTTCGACGCCTCATGTTATAATAAATGGAGCAGAACTAGCAGAAATCAATAAACAGATAAGTGACTATTATAAAGAAAAAGCAAAAACATTAAAAGGACAAATGTCTAAAGCAGAAAACAAATATACATATAAAGTTACATTTAAAAACTATGAAAACAAAATTGGAAACAAAACAATTGTTTCAATAACTGTACACGAAAGAATTATAGATGATGCTGCAGGCTCTAGTACAATGGATAGAGTAAATGGATACAATATAGATTGCACACAAGGAACGTTATTAAAGCAAGAAGAAGCAGCACTGGAAATGTTGGGTTCTAATTATTCTAAATTAATTAATGATTGTATAAAAGAAAAAGTAATATCTTCAAAGATGATTGCAGAAAGCAAGTATAATTATACTCTTACAAATTTAGAACAATTCTATATTAAAGAAGGAAAACTTCATATATTACTAAATGAAGGTGAAGTTGTAGATAAAAAAAATGGTTTAGTTGATATTGCAATAAACAACTAGTAAGAGGAGGAGTAAGAAATGGATAAGAACAGTAAACTTATTAAAGCATTGGTATGGATCATTATTAGCAGTATGATATTTACAGCATTTCTAGCATTAATATATAGTGTAATGTAAAAAATTGTTTAGTAAAGGTGGAATAAAAATTGAAAAAAGTAATAGATTTTTTAATAAAAGGAATATATATTCTTAAAGACACATTAGAGCTTACAAATGCATGGAGAGTAGCAATGCTAATAATAGATATAACATTGGTGGTATTTATTGCCTATTATGTGTTTAGACTAATAAAAAAGACAAGAGCAGAACAAATAGTAAAAGGAGTATTAATATTATTTGTATTAATGGTTTTTAGTAAAATATTAAATTTAGTAATATTAGATTTTATTCTTACTAATATAATGACTTATGGTGTGTTACTATTTATTGTTATATTTCAACCAGAACTTAGAAATGCTTTTGAAAAACTTGGTAGAAATAAACTTGTAGAAATATTTGATTTTGACGATAAAATGAAAAACAAACAAATTGTAGCAGAGATAGTAAAAGCTGTTGAAATAATGTCTTTAAAAAGAATAGGTTCAATTATAGTAATAGAGCAAAGTACAAAAATCTCAGATATTATAAGAGAAGGCGTTGATTTGAGCTCCAAGGTATCATCAGAGCTTTTACAAACAATATTTATACCAAGGACTCCACTTCATGATGGAGCCGTTGTAATAGGAGAAAATAAAATAAAAGCAGCTAGCTGTGTTCTTCCTCTTGCATCAGAAAATGTTGTTCCAAAAAATTTAGGTACAAGGCATAGAGCAGCAGTTGGTATGAGTGAGGTATCAGATGCATTAGTAATAGTAATTTCAGAAGAAACAGGAACAATATCATTTGTTGAAAATGGAAAAATGAAAAGAG
>JAQUBQ010000090.1 GCA_028686615.1 Clostridia bacterium
ATTATTATTGTAATGACTAGTACTATTAATGATATCCCTTTGTTTTTTTTCATATTTCCACCTCATATATATTATTATATTATTAACGATGATTATTTTCAACATCAATTATTCTTTTGTAACACTAATGTCACATATAAATAATATTGCATATTCTAACAGATAAGGTTTTTAATAACAGATATGCTTTTTTATCTCTTACATCATATCTCTTTTTTTCAATAAAACCCATGTTAATATTGTTGTAGCTATGCAAGCTATCATTACCCACCAGAATCCAATTACATTTGTTAAAAATGGAAATTCCACGTTCATTCCCATTAGTCCTGATATTAGTGTTGGAACTGCTAAAAGTATTGTAATTGATGTTAAAAACTTCATCACTATATTTAAGTTGTTTGAAACAATCGTACCAAATACTTCTATCATGCCATTTAATACTTCACTATATGTAGAAACCATTTCTAATGCTTGCCTATTTTCAATAGTAGCATCTTCTAGAATATCTTCATCTTCTTCGTATAGTTTTATAATTTTACCTCTTTTTAATCTTTCCATTACAGTCTGATTTGATTTAAGGGCTGCATCAAAATATATCATACTTTTTTGAAAGTGTATTAGTTGAACTAATTCTTGGTTTTTCATAGTTCTTTCAAGTTTTTCTTCAAAATTTTCAATATCCCTATTTATCCTATCAAGATATGTTATATATGACTCAGCTACTTTATATAAGACCTGAAAAATTATTCTAGATTTTTTATATGTTGCAAACTCTCCTAATATAGGTTTTTTATTAGTGATACCAGAAAGAACATCTAATTTTTCAGATGATACTGTTATAATATAATCATCACGAACAATAATCATACCAAGTGGAACAGTTGTGTATTTTTTTGTTTCTATCTTTTTTCCACTTTTATCATATGCAGGAACATTTATAGATACAAGTACTTGATCATCTTCTATATCAATATGTGAGCGTTCCTCACTATCTAATGAATCTTCTAAAAAGTCCTTGTCTACCCCAGTTTCCTTTATAATTCTTGATATTTCTTCTTTGCTTGGGTTATATAAATTAATCCATGAACCTTTAACTATCTTTTCTTCTTTTTCTAATACTCCTGTATTTTCATTTGTTCTATATATTTCAACCATTTCTCTTCCTTCTATAAATTTCAATGTCTTTATCCTCTTTGATTAAATTATATACTACTTTAATATATATTGGAAGTAATATATATGTAATTACTTGTTATATTAATTTAAAAAACGGCTGATTGCCGTTTTTATTATAAATTATTTTAAGAATTCTTGCATGTTTATTGGTGTGCCTTGTTGAGTTGCAGTAGTTCCATCACCTAGTTGTCCATAATAGTTATATCCCCATCCATACAATATTCCATTATTCGTTAAAGCAACAGTGCCTATTCCACCTGCCACTATTTTTCTTATTTCTGTAATCGATGTTAATTTTGTTGGTATTCTAACACTAGTTGTTGAGTTATTACCTAATTGTTTATGAGAAGCAGAACCCCAAACCATTACAGTTCCATCGTTTAACATTGCAACAACATGCTCCCTTCCTGCTGATATCTCTTTTACTCCTGATATATTTTGTACCTCTACTGGTATCAAACTGTCTGTTGTTGTATTATTACCTAATTGTCCATAATTATTACTTCCCCAAGATTTTAATGTTCCATCATTCATTAAAGCAACCATAAATGAAGAACCCGCTGCTATTTGTTTTACCCCAGTTAGACCGGATACATTAACAGGAGTACTTTTATTGGTTGTTGTATTATCCCCTAATTGTCCATTACTGTTCTGCCCCCATGTTTTAACAGTTCCATCATTCATTAATACTGCTGTAAATGAGTTTCCTGCTGCTATTTGTTTTACTCCAGTTAATGCTGGTAACTTAACAGGAATCTTTTTATTTATTGTTGTATTATCTCCTAGTTGACCGTAATTATTATGTCCCCATGTCCAAACTACCCCATCCTTTGTCAATGCTGCCGTGTGATATTGTCCTAATGCCATTTGTTTCACTCCACTTATTCCTGTTATATCCACTGGACTTGAAAGTGCATAATCTACTCCTGCTGTTTCCCCATTTCCTATCTGTCCGCAATCATTAAGTCCCCATCCTTTAACTATTCCGTTATTCATTATAGCAAAACTATGATGGTGTCCTATTGCAATTTCTTTTATATCTGACAAAGGTCCTGATGCATCTCTTAAACTTACTGGTATTGTTCTTTGTGTTTTAGTACCATCTAAAAGGTTACCAAACATATTATTTCCACATGCTTTTGCTGTTCCGTCATTCATTAATACTATTATATAAGACTCTCCTACATAAATTTGCTTTACATCACGTTTTGCCACTCGTATTTGATTATCTTCTTCATATATTCCATATCCTGTCAAATCAAATCCTTGTTCTTCAAGAGCATTTTTCACATATGCTACTTTACTCGTTTCTCCTAGATTTTTCACTCCACTCTGCAAATCTAATTCTAATTCACCTAATATAAGTGTTACTGCTGAATTCATACTAGATATATTTTGTGCTTCTTTTGCTGATTTTGCTTTATCAATTATATTACTACTATTAAGTGATAATATTATTGCTCCTGCTAATATTATCATTACAATTATTGTTATTATTAATACTATTAATGATATTCCTTTTCTTTTGTTTGTTTTCATACATTTTCCTCCCTAAACTTATATATAATATATAACATATTTTATATCATTTTATATTTTATTTCAATCACATTTATAATATATTTCTATTCATTTTTTATTCTAGCTTCTGCAACAGCGATTTTTTCACCGTCTGATTCTGATATTCGCATTTTACTCATATCAAAACCTAAATTTTACGTTTTTTCTTCTTTAACTTTATCAGCATTATTTTCAGTTTCACCTAAAACATCTTTCGTTTGATTTGAAGAATTTTTAGCACTCATTTTTTCTTTTTTACTTTTTGCTTTACTGTCTATTGCAAGAGTACCTTCTTTTATTTAAATGAATAATTGATTGTTTTCCATTAACAATTCTATGTTTGATTCTTTGTATACATTAATCATGTATTCTAGATGTTGATCTAAAGCAACAAGGACAAACTTGTAGTTTAGGCTTAGTTGATACATGAACATCAATGTAATCCTCCTAAATTTTCAAATAATTTAACTGTACCCCTTGTAACCCTACCATTTTAATTATATTATTTCTTTGTAATTAACTCACTCCTTTAAATTGGTATAGTAACTTTATTTTAGGATGTTTCTGAGTTAATTGCAATTTTTTATGCAAAAAAATGTGAAGTATGAATTTTATTCACACCCCAACATTTATTATACAGCCATTTAATCTTCTTTCTCTCTTCATATTATACAGCTTTTATTTAACCTACTGCATTGTCTGCATAGTAAAAATTATTACTTCTTGTTTCTCCGTTATTATATGTTATCACTATTGTTACATACGCTATATCTCCAGAATATGTATATTGAAACTCTTTTGTTAAACTTATTTGGTCTTTACTTATTTCCTTATATGCTTTTTCATCCAAATAATGTCCTCTTAGGTCATACTCCTTTATTTTAACTACTTCTCCAAATTCTTCATGAAAAGTTATTTTAATTTTAGCAATATTATTAGTACTGCTTAACCAGAAAGCAAAATATGATCTACCTGTACTAACATACTCTTCCATAACATGTCCTGCTTCAGTTCTTTCAACATAAGATTTCGCATTCATAGCTCTTTCTGCTGCTGCTTTTTTTGCTAATTCAGCTAATTCATCAGCCT
The DNA here is from genome assembly GCA_028686615.1 of Clostridia bacterium. GTDB lineage: Bacteria > Bacillota > Clostridia > TANB77 > CAG-465 > CALXJE01. The sequence goes on from JAQUBQ010000090.1 coordinate 3,826, forward strand.
TTTTCCTAAGCTCTTCTGCCTGAGCTTCTGCTTTAGCCTTTTCTTCTTTAGCTTCCCTCTCTGCTTTTTGTGCTGCTTCTAAAACTTCTTTTGATTTGTCTTCACTTACATTCCTTTCGTTTTCTTTGCCCTTTTCTTCTTCAACTGCATTTACTTTATCAGCATCATTTTCAGTTTCATCTAAAACATCTTTCGTTTGATTTGAAGAATTTTGAACATTCACTTTTTCTTGTTCTCTTTTTGATTTACTGTCTATTGCAAATATTATTATTACTAATGTAGTTATTATTATTAATGCAAAAACTAGCAAACCTAAAAGAATCTTTTTCTTGTTTTCTTCCATATGCTTTTACCCCCTAAATAATATTTAAATTATAATTGTTTTTAGAAAAGTTTTTCTACACTATTTCTTATATAAATATACAATTAATTGTAATTATTTGCAAATGTTATTGTTATAATTATATTTTTGTAATATTTATGTCATATTAAAATAAAAGCTATATAATAATCTTCTTATTATATAGCCTGATAATATTATTATTTATTTAATATGGTGG
>JAQUBQ010000017.1 GCA_028686615.1 Clostridia bacterium
TTTTTTTATTTCATATTCTTCTCTTGGAATTGTTTCTACTTTTTCTGCCTTTGCTTTTTTTCTTTTATCTACTGCTTCACTTGCCTTTCTTATCAGATTACTACTGTTTAATGACAATATTATAGTTCCTGCTAATATAATTATTATTATAATTGTAATCACTAGAACTATTAATGATATCCCTTTTAGTTTATTTGTTTTCATTTTTTCTCCCCCGATTCACTTTTAAATCATTTAATCATTAATTTATTTTTTCTGCATCTTCTTGAACCTTTGTTATATCTTCTATTCTTGCTGCAAAATATGGAAATTCACTGTTTGCTTCTTTTAAAAACATTGCAAACGTACCATCTAGATTAAACTTCCTAGCTTGCTCTGGTGTAGGCATTGCTGAAGTAATTTCAATCATATCAATAGCAGCTTCACTTTTAATACTTCCACCCTTTTCATCAAGTTTAAATTCTATAGTCTGAATTGCCTTTTTTATAATTCCTTCTCCATTAAGTGTTAGGAATTTTTTCTCTTGTAATTCTGTATATTCTTTTTTTCTATTAAAATCAATATTTGGAACTTTTAATTCATCATCTTTTTCAAAGAACTTATTACCTTTATATGTTTTACTTTTTCTCAAAATATTACTAAACATATTATTGAATGTATCTTCTGTAGGGTTTTTATAAAATATAACCTCATCATCTTTTGTTTTAAGTTTTAATGCAAAGTCATTTAAAGAATTATAATATAGCACTTCTACTTGTTTTCTTTGTTCTTTTGGTGATTTTTTATCGAGTCCAAAGTATCTAACATTTGTATAATTTCCATTATTAAATTCTCCTGCTTCTAATTTATTAAATTCTTTTTCAAATTCAAAATTCTTTCTTAACATTACATAGAAAAAGTATCTGTCTTCAAAAGGATTGCTTGGATTATTTAATGCCTCTTCTGACCAATCAATGTCATTTATGATATCACTTGTTTCGTTGAATTTTTCCTTAATTCCTCTTTCTATTTCTTCTTTTAACTCTAGAGACTTTAAGCCATACTTTTTGTAATAACTTTCTTCTGATAACATGTCACTTGTAAAATTTTCTTTATTTAAATTTTCAACCATTTTAAGTTGCGGAGTAAATACTACATTTTGCTTAACAACCTCGTTTTTCATATCATTCCAAACAAGTTGAAAAGTTCCACACCACGCGCTATTAGTTGATACTTGATCATCCATAGTTGGAACTATTTCGATATTATTTGATTCTTTTATTTTAGAACTTTCATTATTGTTTTCAACTTCATTTATATTATTTTTAGGTTTATCTAGTTCTTTTATCATTTTAGAACTTATAATTGCAACCACACTTATAAATAAAATTATTAGTAATGTTAATAACATTATATTTTTTTTCATATTTTACCTCCTAATTTACGCTTTTAGTATATATAATAATAAAAAAATAGTCAACATTAACATGTTAACTACTTTTAAGTCTAAATTAATTACTTATTTGTTTTTATTTTCAATTTTATCAGATATTTTATTTGTGAAATGTACTGTTCCTAAACCACATAATAAACCTAAAACTCCATATATTAGGATAATTAATAATAATTTAAGATTAGATGCTTCAAGCATAATACCTGCCCCAGAAAAAGTTAATGCAATTCCTATAAATATACCTGGTATAGAATCTATAAATAGCTTTTTTGCTTTTTGAAAGTATATTACTAAAAAGTTAATAATAAATACTGCCATTACTGATGCTAACGAAACATTTATAATTTTGAAATCGAATAAATTACCCATACTATTACCAATAAAGATAATTGCATTCGCAGAAAAGTAACCTATTATATAACCAATAATTGCACGCATTCTTTCATGAAGTTCTGAATTAAAAAACACTGTCCAATTTATAAATGCTATCCATGTAAATGATGTTCCTGCTATTATTAATGACGCTATAAAACTGTCAACTATAACTAGAATTGCTGCTATTGTTCCTATTACAATAGACGCTACTGACGCCTTAATAAGTTTATTCATAATAACACTCCTTTTATGGAAAATATACTAACCATATTGCTACAATTATAAATCAATAAGTTTATTTAATCAAGCACTATAGTATATTTATTCTTTAATTCTTAATATTATTTCTCCTATTGATTCACTATTTAAATACTTGTTTTTACTTTCAAGTTCTTCAATATAGTCTTGTTTCATTCCTTCATACATTTCGTTTGCTTTTTTAGATATTGGATTTAACTCCATTATTCTATCCATAAGTTTTATTACATATGTTAAATAAAATTTATAAGCTAATTCTTTTCCTTCAAACTGTTTGCTATATATCTCTGCAAAGCTAGTAAAATTATATATATATGTATCTGCAACTTCTTTTAAAACATGCTTGTTGTAGTATTCATGTTCTAACATTAAGTCTGCGTTTTCTTTCATTGTAACAATTGTATAATCTAGTTCTTCTTTAACTTCTTTTCTTAATTGTTTATTTTCATCACCACGTAAGTTAAGATAACTCTCTGTTAAGTTTATTTTATAAATATAACCTTCAGCATTTAATTTTGACCTATAATCAATGTTGTATGGGTCTTTTCTAATCTTTTCTTCTAAGTAAACTATCCTTTCATGTTGTCTTAAAATTGTGTCTTGAGTATTCTTTTTTGGAACAACTATCAAGCTTGCTCTATATGCATTAAGTGTTATATACGCTGTCCCTAACAATGTCACTATAGAAACAGAAGCAAATATTATTTTTATATACGACCAATCAAATGGGAATTGCTTTTTGTTTTTTACTTCTTGTATAAAGTTCTTATTTACTATTTTACAATATTCATTAATTAACAGGGCAAGATATACTGTAAAAACAAAAATTATAAATGCATATGAAAAGCCTAGGTCAAATATAACTATAGAAAGTAGAGAAATATAACCAAGGATTAACGCCATAATCTTTCTTTGTTGTTTATGTTTGATTAACCTGTTAAAATTTATCAACTTTATAATTGCTAATATAGAAAGAGTTAGTATTAAAACTAATATTGTTGTTCCTACTATACCTACCTCTACTAGGGCTTGTAACAGTGCAGAATGTGCTTCACTTGACACATAATCTCTCTCTTGTACACTAGGATAGCCATGCTTAAAGGCTTCCCCTCCTAATCCAATTACTGGACTTTTCTTTAGCAATTTTATACTATCTTTTATATATTCTACTCTTAAACTGTCTCCATATACTCCACTAAAAGTATCTTTAACTTTAAATACTATATCATCTGGTAAAAATCTGTATGATAACTTAACCTCTTTATTATTAATTTTAAAGTACTCTACTTCAAAGCTTCCTTTTTCCGAAACGAACCTTGCTTTTAAATTCCTTGTATTCTTTGGGATATTTATCTTTTCATTAAAGATTCCACTCACATTATCATAATAATTAAAAGTTGCAAGGTATTCTTCTCTATAGTCTTCTTTATAAGCTATAATACTTATTCTATATCTTGTATCTTCAGATAATGTTTTAATTTTCATTGATACTTCATTTTCATCATTTTTGAAATTATATATACCTCTATCTAAAGTATATATATTGTTTTGTACCCCTATTTTAAATTTTTTAGGTAATGTAAAAGTAATAATAGTTAAAACGAATAAAAATAATAATACTAAATATTTTATTTTTTTATTTTCAGATATACTTTTTGTGAATTGTTTTATCTTCTCATTATTTATAGCCATAAACATTAATTTTATTATAACAATACAAACTATAGTAAATAGTAATATAACCCAATATATACTTCCATATTGTTCAATATTTATTAGTTTTTCAATCACGCTAGATAATACTGGTATTAGCATAAAAAGTAGTATTTGTTTTAACACTTCTTCTTTGTTTTTTTTAATATAGTTTGCTATTATAACTAATAAATAACTGGCAAACATAACTACTGTAGCAGTTCTTGATTTTGTAAGTGTTATTGCTACAGAAGATAAAAGTACTACTCCAATCATTAATATTTCTTTAAGATTTATTTTTCTTGTTTTCTCTGTTTTTATATTTTCCTCTTTATACTTTGGGAAAAATATATAGGCAATTAATGAACCTAATAGAATAACTATCCCTGTAACATTAGCATATTGAATTGTAGCAGAAAGCCTGATATTATCTTGAAGATATCCAGTAGATAAATTGTTTAATAATGATTCAAAACTTCTACTTGTAAGTTGATCTATTCCAAGTAAGGACTGAACAATGGCAATAACTAAAAACACTCTAAAATACTTATCTACGTTTTCTGTTTTTCTAACAATAAAATATATTGTTGTTGCATTAATGTATCTTAACATTTCATATATTGAATCTGGCAAGCTCAAATATTTATTAAATATAATTGGTAATATATATGCTACCGGTAAAAGCAACATACAAATATCAAGTGCTAGCCTAATTTTAGATCTTGTTTTCTTATCTTTTTCTTTCTTTAATATTTCTTTTGAAAGCTTATACCCCACATATACTATTCCTATAATTGATATCATAACACTTGGAAAAAGAAAATCCGACTTATAAAATGCTCCTTTATATATTGAGGATATAAAAAGGATAAGGCATATTATTATATCTAATACGCCCACTAATTCTCTGGTTAAATTGTGTTTTTTTTGAATCCTTTTCATGTTTCTCCTTATTTATTAATTATTTTACTATTTTATATCCATTTGATTCTATGTTGCTTAATATTTCTTTAGATACTCGTGAAATTTCTTCATGAGTTAATGTTTTCTCTTTTGAACCTATAACATATCTTATAGTTATCTTCTTTTTATCATCAGTATAAATATCTTTTATAAAATATTCTATTAAATATTTATTAGTGTATTTATTTAAAAGCTTTTCTAGTTTTATATAATCTTCATTTTTATCAGTAATAATTGTGTAGTCAATAGTTGTTGTTGGATATTTAGACGGCTCATTGTATACTATTTCAGTCTTAGCTACTTCCATTAACTTATTAATATTAACTTCTGCGTTTATAATATCAATCTTTTTTCCACAATCCTTTGATAAATTCTTAGATAAAACTGATATATAACCGATCTTTTTATCATTTACTCTCATCTCTAAAGTATACTCTTCATTTAAATATTCTTTATTTGACATAGCCGCTACAAATTCTATGTTTTGATTTTTAAGTGTTGCTACCTCTTTATTTATAATTGCTTTTATAGAATTATATTTTCTTTCTAAATTACTGCTCATACATACACTCATTATAGATAGAACTCTTTCTTCTTTTTCTCTAGTTATAGTGCTTCCAATTTCAAATATTCCATATTCATTATAATATTTAGAGTTATTTAAACAATATTCAAAAAGAGATAAAGATATATCATCTCTAAGTAAATTGTTTTCACTTTTATTTATTAAAGCAATGTTATTCTGTTTTTTAATGTTATATTTTGCTAATAAGTCTGTTTGATACCAAATGTAACTATGAACTTCAGAAAAACCTGTTTGTTTTGCTATGCTTTTCTTAATAATATATTCTAAATCATACATGTTGTCACCTTCCATTATAGTAAGGTCAAGTTTTAGTGGTTTTTCTTCTAGATTGTTATATCCATATAGTCTTGCTATTTCTTCTATTATATCAGCAGAAGATGTTATATCTTTAGTAGAACGATATGTAGGTGCTGTTACCACATATTTGTCTTGTTCTTCTTTAACTTCAAAATCCAAAGAGTTTAATATTTTTTTAACAAGATTTGACTCAAGCTCAATTCCCATATATTTTCTTAAAATGTCCTTTGATAAATCTATTGTCTTTTTCTCTACAACATTAGGATATACATCTTCTATTCTAGAATCTATACTAATATTATTATCAACATCTTTTAATAGTTTAACAAAACGTTTGATAGCAATTACAGTCATATTAGGATCTAAGCTTTTTTCATATCTAGTACTTGCTTCTGTTCTTAATCCTAAAGCTGTTGCACTTTTTCTAATGCAAGTGGCATCAAAATTAGCTGATTCTAAAATCAATGAGCTTGTAGTATCTTCTATTTCAGAATCCATTCCTCCCATGATTCCTGCAATAGCTATAGGTGTATTACCATTACAGATCATTAATGTTCCTTTATTTATTTCTCTGTTTTCACCATCTAAAGTAACAAGATTTATATTTTCTTTAGTACTTCTAATATTTATATCTTTAACCTTACCGCTGTCAAATGCATGCATCGGTTGCCCAAGTTCAAGCATTAAGTAATTCGTTAAATCTACTAGCAATGAAATACTTCTCATTCCACAGTAATATAGCATTGTTTTCATTTCTATGTTAGCTTCTTTTTCACTTATATTACTAATTTCTAATCCCGAATATCTATTACAATTTTGTTTATCTTCAATTGTAATATTTAATTTTTTTTCTCCATATCCCTCTTGTGTTAAATCTAAGTCTAGTAGTTCGTTTCCTGTTATTGCTGAAACTTCCCTTGCAATACCATAATGTCCCCACATGTCAGGTCTGTTTGTAAGTGATTTGTTGTCTATTTCAATTATTAAATCATCAATTGGAATATATTTTTTTATATCTGCTCCAATTTCATATGATTTAGGTAAATCCATAACACCTTCATGTTTTTCGCTTATTCCAAGTTCTCTTTCGCTTGCTAGAACACCTTCACTTAAAATCCCTCCAAGTTCTACTTTAGAAACTTTATCTAATCCTTTTAGGCTTCCATTTTCTAAAGCACATGGCACTATCATTCCTTCATATAGGTTTTTAGCAGTACTTACAACCATTATGTTGTCATTTCCTATATTAAGTTCTAATACATTATAATCTTTATTACTATTATGTTCTTGTATTTTTTCAATTTTTGCTACAACAACCTTTTGTATATCCTTTCCTTTTTCTTCAATTCCATCTATTTCAGCAGAACGAATTGTAAAGTCTTGCCATACTTTGCTCCAATCAATTTTATCACTATTTTTTATATATTTTTTTAGACTATTTGTTGATATATACATTCTTTCGTTCCTCCTACTCTATTCCAAATTGCTTCAAACTTCTAATATCACCTGAGTTAAGCATTCTAATATCATTTATTTTATACTTCATCATCGCCATTCTAGTTAATCCTATCCCAAATGCAAATCCGCTATACACTGTATTATCGATTCCACTCATTCTAAGAACTTCCGGATGAATCATTCCACAAGGGCATAATTCAATCCAACCACTATTTTTACATCTAGAGCATCCATTTCCATTACATATTAAGCACTTAATATCAAGCTCAAACCCTGGTTCAACAAAGGGGAAGAAGCCTGGTCTTAATCTTACTTCTACATCTGATTTATATATTTCTTTTAATATATTTTTCATTACATATATTAAATTGCTTATAGATACTTCTTTATCAATTACCATACCTTCGACTTGGAAGAATGTGTTTTCATGACTTGCATCTAAATCTTCATTTCTAAAACACCTACCTGGTGCTGCAATCCTAAGTGGTGCACCATACTTTTCCATAGACCTTACTTGAACTGGTGAAGTGTGAGTTCTAAGAACTTTAGCTTCATCTGTCCAATAAGTATCTTGCATATCCCTTGCAGGATGATCTTTTGAAACATTTAGTGCTTCAAAGTTGCGGTATTCATCTTCCATTTCTGGTCCTGATACTATTATAAACCCCATCTTTTTAAGAACATCCGCCACTTCATTTGCAACAATTGTAACTGGACTTAAAGAACCTTTTGAATCTGTTACCGGTAAAGTATGATCAAAAGTTTTTTTGCTTATAACATTAGATGAAAGCTCACCTATTTTTGCTTTAATACATTTCTCTAATTCATTCTTTATTTTATTAGTTAGAGATCCTACTATCTTTTTTTCTTCAATACTGAGTTCTTTCATGTTTTTCATTATTTTAGTTATTTCACTATCTTTACCAATATATATAGATTTTAGTTTAAGTAAAGCTTGTTCATCTTTAGAATTTGATATTTCTTTTTTTCCATCTTCTAATATTTTATTTAGTTTTTCTTCCATTTTTATTTCCTACTCTCCAAATTTTTCTTTATAATCTATTATACTCTTTTCTATAATTTTAATGGCTTCCTCTTTACCCCTAAAACCTTTGATTTCAACTTTTTTATCTTCAAAAGCTTTGTAAATATTAAAGAAATGTTCCATTTCAAGTGTTAAATGATGTGGTAAATCTTCTATGTTTTTATATGATGAATAAACCATATCTTTCACTGCTATTGAAATAATCTTTTCATCTAGCTCACCACCGTCTTCCATAAGCATTACTCCTATTGGTACTACTTCAACAAGAACACTTTGAGGTATTGTTTCTTGGCAAAGCACTAGTACATCTAGTGGGTCTTCATCATTTGCATAAGTTTTAGGTACAAAACCATAATTTGCTGGATATTGTACAGATGTGCTAAGTACTCTATCTAACTTTACAAGTCCTGTTTCCTTATCTAATTCATATTTATTTTTACTTCCCTTTGGAATCTCTATGAAGGCCCAAAATCGGTCTTTTTTTATCCTACTACTATCAAAATCATGCCATGGGTTAAACATTTTCATTTTCTACTCCTTCTTTCTTTCCTAATGTGTTGTTTATATTTAATAAATTATATAGTATATGTGTGAAAAACGCAAGGTAAACTTTTATAGTCCCACTAGTAAAATCAACTTTATTAACATTTAAAAATAAAAAAGAATATAACTAAATTCCCAACTTTTAAATACTTTATTTCTAATATTATTCTATCAATTATAATTGTCTTTCTTTAATCCTTGATATATAATTGTCTTATGAAAAAAATAATAGTAAAAGAGTCTCAAGATTCTCAAAGTATATTAAAAGTAATCCTTAAAGCTTTTCCTAATCTTAAGATTTCCTCTCTTCATAAATTGTTTAGAGTTAAAAATATCAAGGTTAATGCTAAAAGAGTTAAAAAGGATTATATTGTTAGTTCAAATGATATTATAGAAATATATGCTACTGATGAAGTGCTGTTTTCTATTCCTAAAAATATTGTTTATAATTATGAGGATGAAAACATATTAATTGCATATAAACCTAAAGGCTTAGAGAGTGTTTCATATGATGAATTTAGCTTTTCATTTGAGCAAATAGTTCAAAAAGATAAAAATAACTACAACATTAAAATTTGTCACAGATTAGATACTAATACTGAAGGTCTTATGTTGTTTTCTAAAAATGATGCTGCTAATGTTGAAATGTTAAATGCTTTTAAAAAGAATAAAATATATAAAAATTATTTAGCTTTCGTACACGGTGCTATGCCAAAGCAATATGATTATCTTAAAGGTTATATTTTAAAAGATAAAAAGCTTGGTGTTAGTAAAATAATAAATGAAAAAAAATCTCATGCATTATCCGTTGCAACTGAATATGAAGTCTTAAAATATTTACATGATTATAATGTTTCTGTTTTAAACATTACGCTTTATACTGGTAGAACTCACCAGATACGAGCACATATGAAACACCTTGGAACTCCAATAGTTGGTGATTCTAAATATGGGAATAGTGAAATTAATAATAAATTAGGTTTTTATTCACAAGCCCTTTTCTCATATAAATATGCTTTTAATTTTAGTAAGGGTTCTAAACTGGAATATTTAAATAGTATTTATATCTCTTTAGACCAGGATGAAATAATAGAGAACTTTTTAAAGATATGTAATAAAAAGAAATAATAGTATTAATATCATAAAACAAGCCACCACTTTCATAAAATATGAAGAGGTGGTTTTATGATTTCTTGTGCAATAGTAGGTGCTACTGGTCTTGTAGGTTCTACTATATTAAAAGTTTTAGAAGAAAAGAAATTAAACATTGATGAATATTATTTGTATGCTTCCAGTAGGTCAGCAGGCAATAAAATTAAATTTATGGGAAAAGAGTATAAAATTGAGGAATTAACTGAAGATGTTCCATTAAAAAAATTCACATATGCTATTTTTGCTGCAGGGGGTGAAATAAGCGAACAATATGCCAAAGTATTTATTAATAATGATACTATTGTTATAGATAATAGTAGTAAGTTTCGCATGGTCCCTGAAGTTCCTTTAATCGTTCCGGAAATAAATATAAAGGATGCATATGATAGTAAATTAATTGCAAATCCAAATTGTTCTACTATCCAAGCTGTTATAGCTTTAGCACCACTTCATAAACAATATCGTATTAAACGTATTGTATTCTCTACTTACCAGGCAGTATCTGGTGCTGGCACGAGAGGCTTACAAGATTTAATTGAAACAAGTATGGGTAATGAAGCTAAAAGCTTTCCATATAAAATATATAATAACTGTATCCCACATATAGATTCTTTCTTGGATAATGGTTATACAAAAGAAGAAGAAAAGATGATCAAAGAAACAAAAAAAATTCTCAAAGACCCTACTATTGATATAACAGCTACATGTGTTAGAGTTCCTGTCTTCAATTCTCATGCAGAAAGCATAAATGTATCTTTCGAAGACGAATTTGATATTGAAAATTTAAGGCAACTTCTTGCAAACAGTCCTGGTGTTGCAATCTTAGATGATATCTCTAGAAATATTTATCCTTTAAACACTTTTGCAACAAGTAAAGATGAGGTCTTTATAGGAAGACTTAGAAAGGACTATTCAATAAAAAATGGATTAAATATGTGGGTAGTTTCAGATAATGTTCGTAAACGGAGCTGCAACAAATGCTGTGCAAATATTAGAAGGAATTATTAATGATCAGAATAAATATATATAGTAATTTAAAAATCACTGTTTTTTGTTTAGTATTAATAAAACAGCATCTATAATCGATGCTGTTTTATTATATTATAAATTGTTTATATAAATTTTGATTAGTTTAAATTATAATTTAAATATTAAAACATATATTTTATTATACTCTATCTTCATCTAGTCTTTGATAAAAAGTAATAGCCCATAATCCAGATAATGCTACTAATACATAAACTATGTTCTCAATCATTCGCATTTCTCCTACTAACATACTGACTAAGTTAAAATCAAATAAGCCAATTAAACCCCAGTTTATTGCTCCAATAATAAGTAAGGTTAATGCTATGTAATGTATTGTTTTCATAAATACCTCCTATATTTCAAAAATATTTTATATAAATAGTTTGCTTCATATTTATCTTTTTATACATGTTTTTGTAACATGGTAATTTTTTCTTAATAAACTAATAATATAAGGAGTGATAATATGTTAAAAGGTGCTTTTACTGCAATAGTAACACCATTTAAAAATGATAAAATCAATTACACTAAAATGGAAGAACTTATAGAATTTCAAATTTCAAATGAAATAGATGGAATAGTAGTTTGTGGAACTACGGGGGAATCTTCTACTTTAACTGAACGTGAAAAAAACAAACTTATTAAATTCACTGTAGATAAAGTGTCTGGAAGAGTCCCTGTAATTGCTGGTACAGGATGTAATAATACCGCCAAAACCATTTCCCACTCTAAATCTGCTGAACAAGCTGGTGCTGATTATGTACTTTTAGTTTCACCTTATTATAATAAAACTTCTCAAAATGGATTAATCAAACATTATGAAGCAATTGCAGATTCAATTGAAATTCCTTCAATATTATATAATGTTCCATCTAGAACAGGACTGGATATTTCTGCTGAAACAACAATTAAGCTTAGTAAGCATCCTAAAATTATAGCTATTAAAGAAGCTTCTGGAAATATTGGAAAGGCAATTAAAATAGTTGTAAATACAGATAACGATTTCTGTGTATTGTCTGGCAATGACGATATTATAGTTCCTATGCTCTCAATAGGTAGTATGGGGGTAATTTCCGTTATTTCAAATATACTTCCTAAAGAAATACATGACATGTGTCTTTATTACGAAAATGATGAAGTGGATAAAGCAAAAGAATTACAACTCTTTTATTCTGATTTAATTGATGCTTTATTTATCGATGTAAACCCTATTCCTGTAAAAGAAGCTATGAATATTCTTGGATTAGATGTTGGTAATGTAAGGCTACCTCTTACAAAGACATCAGATCTTAATGCTATGCAAATTAAAAAATCTTTAAAAAACATTTTCAGCTTTTAGTTCTTGAAAATTTACAGCTTGCTTGATTTCATTTACCAAAGATTCTGCACCATGTTTGGCTTTATCTTCTTCTTTAGAATGAACGTAATATACAAAAGAAATTACTTTTTCTTCTATTCTGTCCATATGGCTATCATCCATTAATACTGACCACGACTTTCTAATATCTTTCCATGTTTCTTTTAGTTGTTTAGCTTGTTTTTGAGCATCTTCATAATCATCTCTTTCTATTATTTGCTTTATATCATTTATATCAGATAAAAACATATTACTACTATCTTTTATATACGATAACTCCCATGTTCCTGCTATTATTACGATAACAAATACTGCTATTAATATGACGATTTGTTTCATTAATTACCGCCCCCCTTTTTTTGATATAAGAATTTTTTGTTTTCATCAAGAGTAGCGACTAATACATTTTCTTCTTTTATATTTTTAGATTTAAGAATCTTATTTAAATCTTCATCTGTTACATTTAAAATTTCAAGATTACCTTCTAAACGTTCACCATCACTTATAATATTAAGAGGAATGCTTCCAGTTATTTCCTTTTTATCTATTACACTTAATTGCCCATCCGTTTCAAGTATTGCATAAGCAACATCTTGAATTTTAAATATTCCTTTACTTCTTATTTGTGACATTATATCTTCTATTACATATGATTGTTTTCTCATTTCCTTTTCTATTACTTTTCCATTTGCAATTAATAATACTGGACTACCACTTACCATGGTTTGTATCTTTTTATTCGTTTTGAGCAGTAAATTAAGTATCATATACATAAATAATAGTGCTAATATAGGTATTATTCCATATAGCATTGTCATGTTTCGATCTGACATAGGACCTGTAGCAAGATCCGCTATAACTACAATTATAACAAATTCAAATGGCTGTATTTGAGAAAGTTCACTTTTTCCCATTAGTCTAATTACAAGAAAAAGAACTAAAAACAAAATTAAAGCTCTTATAAAAACTACTAACATAAAATCCTCCTATTTTCATTAATATTTTTTGCATATTTTTATGAAATATTCAAATAATACTAAAAATAGTAATTTAGGAGGACAAATGTTATCTATAAAAACTTTTTTATCGCCATATCAAAATACTATAATTTTAAATTTTTTTGCTAAACTTTTTTCTGTATCTGGAATGCTTGCAATTGGAGCAATGTTCGCTCCGAATTTTAAAATAGTTTCTTTACCTATTCTTTTTCTAAGTTCTCTTTCAATAATAATACTAGATTATATGCTCTGTATAACTTTTGACGTTAAAAATAGTTTTATTAGTAAAGGATTTGTAGGATTTTTTTCTGCCTGCGTAATAATATATCTAACAAGATATATCGTTTCAGGATTCTATATTTCTATACTATCTAGCATTATAACTGCTGCTATATATACTACTGTTGATAACCTAATTAGAGTCGAAGAATATTTTTAATTAAAATAAAATGAGCAAAACTGCTCATTTTATGTTTTTTTATTTTTACCATGCTTAAAATTATTTATAAATACTAATTCTTTCATTATAAGGAAAACCTACTCTTATCTAAATTATAGTTTTGCTGTATTTCATCTTCAGATAACAATCTGTTATATAATCTAATAGCATTATATTCATAGCTACCTGTAGTATCTCTTCTTGCAAAATTCATTGCTATCCTATTAATATTTATATTAGAAATTTTATTTAAAACATTAGAGTAAATTAATTCTCCTTCTCTGTAAACTTTTATTGTTTTTGTATTTATATCATAAGTTATTGTAATGTATACTTTCCCTATTGGACCATAATTTATGGTTGTGCTATTGGAGTAATCATTAATTCCATTTGATGCATACCCATTAATATAACTATTTGAGTTTATAATAGTCATATCTAGTCCATTTATAAATTCATATACATTAGTATAAGTGCCGTTAGTTGAAAATATTCTAGGAAAATTTGGAGTATCTTTGTTAGTATCAAATACTCCTGTTAAATTTATAGTAAAACTCTGAATGTTTGATATTTCATTATTAGAAAGTATTTGGCCTGTATATCCTGTATGACATTTAAAACCATTTGAAGTCCAACCACTATTTTTATTAAAAGGGCTTGTAGTTATTGTTGCATTGTTGCCTGAATCACTTAAATCTTTCCATATTGTTTTGTTTACATTTTCATTATCTATATGTATTCCTATTCCTCCATTATATATTCCATCATACCACAGTATAAGGCCTTCTTTAACATATGGTACTTCTAATGAAACATTAGTTTCTTTTGCCCACTCTATTTCTTTTAAATCTGAACCTACATACAATAGTTTACCTTTTATTATTCTAATCTTTTTAGATTGTTCTTCAGTAATACCTTTAATTATCTTTTGAATCTCCTCATATGTTTCTGCATTTAAGTTTTCTATACTGTGTACCATTGTTTTTAAATATTCATCTGAAACATACATATTCAATTGTTGTTTATATGAATTCATATTTGTTTTAAAGTTAGCTTCTTGTGCCTTATTTATAGTATTGCTTCGCTTTAATGATAGTATTATTGTTCCAGCTAGTGTTATTATGATCACAATAGTTATTATTAATACTATTAAAGATATACCATTTTTTTCAATTACCGTTTTTTTCATAATATTACCTTTCATAATTTAAAATAAATTTATTAATGTATTTATAGTATACCAAAAAATAATATAATTCAACTAAGTACAATAAAAGCAAACTTTGTTTTTATAACGTTAATTTTCTTTTAAGTTTATATTATATAAAAAACCTATAAGAATCCACTTATAAGTTTTTACATTATTTATTTTTATATTAATAATTAATTTAATATCTAACAATATCAATGTTATAATTTTTTATAATTTCTTCTTCTGTCAACATTCTATCATATATTCTTACACAATATATTTTACCCATTATTGATTCATTTAATGAAGATCTTGCTCCTATAATTGGTAGTATATTTTCTGTAGGCATACATTTTATAGTTATATATGCTTTTCTGCCAGTAGGCAAATATGATAAGCTTGCATCACTAATTCCATCCTTATATGGCTTAAAATATGCGCCTCCTATTCCAGATGTTCTAGATACAGCAGCCCATCCATCAGGTATATCAGGTCTTGCATCTATTAAATAATTCCATCCTGTTAAATCTGTTTCATATATAATCTGAATTGTCGAATAAGTCAATCTTTGTGTTGGCTTCACATATGATGTAAGAGTACCAAAACTAAGAGAGTTATCAGACCATCCATTATTTTTAGTATAACTAAAATTATATAGTAATGCGTCATTTCCATTTCCGCTTAAATCAATCCATTTTTCTTTATCGTTACTATTATTATCTATATGTATTCCTAGTCCTCCATTATGTATTCCATCATACCAAGCTACTAAGCCACCCTTTACATATGGTACTTTAAGTGAAATATTTGAATCCTTTGCCCATCTCATCTCATCTATACTTGAACCTACATATGTTAATTTACCATTTAATATCCTAAAATTTTTAGAATCATTATGCGATATGCTTTTAATATATTGTTTTATTTCTTCTATACTATTTGCGTTTATCTTATCAATATTAAAATTATTATATGTTTCTACATATTTGTTTGCAAAATTTAAGGACAACTCTTGTTTATATTTTGCTATATTCTTTTTGAATGTTGCTTCTTTTGAGAATTCAATTATGTTATTTTGTGTTAGATTTACAAAAATCGTACCTGCTAAAATTAAAACAACTATTATTGTAATTAATAATACTATTAAAGATATACCATGGTCATCATTCTTTTTCATATTATAACCTCCATTTATAGTATTATTTTACTTTACCAATGATATCTTTTAAGTTAATTAATCTTTCTCTTAATCCAGTAAGTTCCTCCTCTTCAATATTTTGTTTTATATTTGACTTAACAACGTTCGTCATTGTATCAACATCCTCTTTCAATTCTGATAAAAGTTCTAACACTTCAAACCTTGTAGACATGTATTTTAAATTTAGCTTGTCCTTTTCATATTCAAGGTTATTATCTATAACATACGAATCTTCTATTTCTGGAACTATACATTCAATCTTAAGTTTTTCTTCTATTTCTGATTTTAACATTAATTGCCCTGTATGTTCACCATGTATTAAGAATATCTTTTTAGGTTTTTTCTTTATGTTTTTTATCCATTTTATTAAACCATCTTGGTCTGCATGACCAGAAAATGCATCAAGTGTTCGTATTTCTGCATTTACACCTATTTCTTCACCGAAGATTTTAACAATACTTTGACCATCTCTTATTCTTCTTCCAAGTGTTCCTTCTGCTTGATATCCTACAAAAAGTACTGTACTTTCAGGCCTCCACAGATTCCATTTTAAATGATGCTTTATCCTTCCAACTTCACACATACCACTAGCTGAAATAATAATTTTGGGAGTGGTATCTTCATTTAGAGCTCTTGATTCATCTGCTGTTTTAACAAAAAATAAGTTTTTGAATGCTAATGGGTTGTCTCCTTTTAATAAATATTGCAATGCTTCATCATTATAACAATCTGGATTGTTTTCAAAGACTTTTGTGGCATTTATGGCAAGTGGACTATCAACATAAACTGGTATTCTTGCAAGTTTTTCAAGATAATTTTCGTTTTTTTCAACGAATTTATTGATTTCATATATTATTTCTTGAGTTCTTCCTACAGCAAATGATGGTATTACTACATTGCCGCCTCTTTCTATCGTCTCAATAAACATAGACATTAACTCTATTGATTGTTCTTTCATCTCTCCATGATACCTACCGCCATATGTTGATTCTATTACAAGTATATCTGCTTCTTCTATTATTTCAGGGTCGCGTATAATTGGAGTATTTTTATTTCCTAAATCCCCTGTAAAAACTATTTTCTTTGTTTTTCCATCTTCATTTATCCATATTTCTACTATTGCAGAACCTAACATATGCCCTGCATCTCTCATTTTAAATTTGATTCCTTCAGCAGGTTCTAAAATATCATCGTATTTTACGCTTTTAAATAAACTCACAGACATTAATCCATCTTGAGCAGTATACATTGCTTCTGTTGGGGTTTTCCCAGCTCTCATTCTTTTCCTATTTACCCATTCAATTTCTTTTTCCTGAATATGACCGCTATCTGCAAGCATTATTGTACATAAATCAGTGGTAGCCTTAGTGGCATATATAGGCCTATTATATCCATTGGCATATAGTTTTGGAATCCTCCCGCTATGATCTATGTGTGCATGTGTTAAAATTACAAAGTCAATTTCTTTTATATCAAATGGGAATTCCTCATAGTTTAATAATTGTTCTGTAAGTGTTCCTTGAAACATTCCACAATCAACTAAAAACTTCTTACCACAGGCTTCCACCATAGTACATGAGCCTGTTACCTTTTGAGCTGCTCCTAAAAAAGTTACTTTCATATATTCCACCCCTTGTTATTTTTTCTTTAGTTCTTAATACTATATTCTCTTTCTTTAAAATCTATATTTTTGATTTGTGATATAATCATTGCTCTGTATATAACTACTTCTTCCTGTGATTCACAATTAAATGCAATATTTTTGACCATATAATAATTACCTTTAAAGTGCCTGTATACTTTACCAATTCCTATTTCTCTCATTTAACAACTCTATTTAGTCTCTTCTTCAGTCTTGTTTTTTTCTTGGTTTGTTCCCATCTTTAATTCTTGCCATTCCTCTTTAGACACAAGAACTTGTCTTGGTTTACTTCCATCATAGCCTGAAATAAGTCCCCTGATTTCCATTTGATCTATTATTCTCCCAGCTCTTGCATATCCTACTTTAAACCTTCTCTGAATCATTGATGCTGAAGCTGATCCCATATCTACAACTAAATCTATTGCAGCCTCTAAATATTCATCTGCGTCTTCCTTATCTGCCTCATTTCCTTGTTCCTTTTTTGTTCCTTTTTCTATACTTTCTATAATATCTTCATTATATCCTGGTTTTGATGTTTTCTTAATATAGTTTACAATACTCTCAACTTCTTTTTCTGATACGAATGCCCCTTGCATTCTTTGTGGTTTTATTTCGCCAACTGGAAAATATAGCATATCTCCTTTACCAAGTAACTTTTCTGCACCTGCCATATCAAGTATTGTTCTGGAATCTACTTGAGATGATACTGTAAATGCTATTCTAGATGGTATATTAGCCTTGATTATTCCCGTTATAACATCAACTGAGGGTCTTTGTGTTGCTATTACTAAGTGCATTCCTGCTGCCCTTGCCATTTGTGCTAAGCGGCAAATTGCATCTTCAACATCATTTGGCGCAACCATCATTAAATCA
>JAQUBQ010000001.1 GCA_028686615.1 Clostridia bacterium
AGTGGATACGACCATATTATCTACAATGTTTCTTAAGATACCATAATGACACAAATTCGGTCTTACAGTTGAATAAATTATATCATTTTTTTTAACTATCCTTTTTGCTCTACTTGGTATATCTTTAATATTTAATTTTACTATTGTATCTATTTTACCATTGGTAATATTAGCAGTATCTAAATAATTAATATAATTTTTATCATAATTTTGGCTAATATTCTTTTTATTAATATCAGTTATTTCTTTTATTTTTACTATCATATTCTTAACCTATATACTTTCTATGTGATATTTTTACATTATTTTGATTTACCATTGCATAATGCATTGTTGTTTCTATTTTTACATGTCCTAGCAGTTTTTGGACTTGTTCTATTGGCATTCCTTTATCTATAGCTACTGTTGCTAATGTCCTTCTGAATTTATGAGGGTGTACTCTACTAATATTTGTAGATAGTCCTAATTTTCTTACTATTAATTCAATTCCTGATATTGAAAGTCTTTGATGAGGTTTGTTTTGTGAAACAAATAATGCAATATTATTATCGTTTCTTGAATTCAAATATTGTAATAAATGAATTTTTGTTCTTGCATCAAAATAAACTTCTCTTTGCTTATTTCCCTTTCCTAAAACTATACATGAACGTTCTTCAATATTCAAATCTTTTTTATCTAAATTTACTAACTCTCCTACTCTAATGCCTGTAGAATAAAGCAGTTCTATTACTGCAAGATTTCTAACATTTAAGCACTCATCTCTCATTTTTTCTATATTCTCATCTGTAAAAGTTTCTTTTATTATCGTAGCTGTTTTTATCTTATGAACTCTTCTGACTGGATTTTTAATAATATAATCTTCTTCTTCCAGCCATGAAAAAAAACTTGAAAATACTCTTCTAATATTATCTACCGTTGTTGAATTACATTTTCCATTATCCTTATATTTTGATAAATAATTTCTTATATCTTCTGTTGTTATTCTCTTTAACGGTTTGTCTATGCTTACTAGCATCTTTTCTATTATTTCTTTATAATACTTTATTGTCCTTTTTGAACAACCTTCTATTTCTTTAGCTGAAATAAAAGCATTTTTATAATTATCATTTATTGTTTTTTCTTCTATTTTTTTTAATTCATCTGATATAGCAGTAACCTCAACATCTTCAAAATTTCTGATTAAAACATTTTTTAATGCTTCAAGTTGATTATTTGTTAATATTAATGCCATTTCTTGTGTTACATTCATTATTACATCATTTTTTACCATATAATATTACTCCTTTCTATGCCAAGTAATATTATATAATATCAAGCAAATAACTATTTGTATGACTAAATTTCTATTTTATTTAAGTCTATTTTTCCATTCATTAGTTTTGGTAATAATGTATCCCTTAATTGTGTCAAAGTATTATTCTGCTTATTGTTAATATAAATTTTTTCAATAATAATTTTCACTTCATTGGTAAAATCAATCATAAATTCACTAGGAGGCAATTTAAATTTGTATTTTTTAAAATCTGCCATTCTAATTCCTTTTTGTACACTTCCACTTGCTAAACTTACAGAATATTTCTGCATATCAGAACTTAATAATAATAAATACAAAAATTCAGACGATATAAGTTCATTTGGTCTTATAGTAAATACAGATTCGCTAACATTCCAATTAGTTGGTGTTTCATCTATTAAATACACTCTTCCGATTGTGCCTATACCTGAAAATAGTAAATCTCCTTTTTGTAAATCAGACCTCTTATTTATTTTAATTATGGCTTCATCATCAACCTTATCGCATTTATCATCTAATATGACTTGATTATTTTGCATATTCTTAATTGTTACATAATAATTACTACCTTGCCCTAATACGAAATTTTTTCTTGGATTAAGACCTGTTGCAAATTTAGATGTTGCTTCATCTAATGTTATATCTTTCCATTTAATTATATCATTATTGTTAAGATATAACTCCTTATAAAGTCTTTTTAATATATTGTACAAATTATCATTTATCTGATTATTAATTTCTATTTTTTCATCAATATATTTTAAAACATTTACAATTTTATCTTGTTCTTCTTTATCAGGCAAATCAATAATAATATCACTAAACAAAGTTTTACTTAAAATAGGCATAGTAGAACCACCTGCAATGCTTTTTAAAAATTCTTTTTTTCCTTTAAAATAATAGTATAAATATTCAGGATTACAAAACAACTTTATATCTGTTATTGAATTAATCTGTTGATTGGTTACAGTTTTTCTATCTATTAAATATACTTTACCCATATCAGATCCTATACAACTTACGCAGACACTACCACTTCCCAATATAATTGACTTGAAATTATCTGTTACTCTTTTTGTCAAATATCTTTCTGTTTTTCTAATATATTTTTGTTCCTTTTTCATATCTTTTGGAGTTAAAAACATATATATATCTTCAAAGCAAGAAAAGTTTTCACTTCGTTTTGTTGAAGGTGTTTTACCTGTTACAATTCTTCCTATATCACCTAACCTATATTCCATACCCAATTGCTCCTAATACCTTCTTTATTTCTTCATCAAGTTTTCTTGATTCTTCAAATTGTTTCTTTAATTCACTTGTAAGAGTTGTCATTCTTTCTTCAAAAGATACTCCATCATCTTCTACTTCTTCTGTTCCTACATATCTACCTGGTGTAAGTAAGCTATTACTTTCTTGTACTTCTTTTTTAGTAGATGATTTACAAAATCCTAGTATATCCTCATAGTTTTCATTTTTTCTCCAATTATGATAAGTATCTGCTATTTTTTTAATATCTTCCTCTGATAAATCTCTTACTTTTCTATCTACCATATATCCTAAATTTCTTGCATCAATAAATAATATTTTATTTTTTGTTTCTTCTGTTTTTTTCTTCCTCATTATCCATAAGCAACATGGTATTCCAGTTGCATAGAATAATTGACTAGGCATAGCAACTATACATTCCACTACATCTTTTTCTATCATATTTTTTCTTATCGTTCCTTCATTTGATGTGTCACTAGAAAGGGAACCATTGGCAAGAACTGTTCCTGCAACTCCTGTTTGCGGGTTTAGATGGTGCAACATGTGTTGTAACCAAGCATAGTTTGCATTTCCTGTAGGTGGTACTCCGTATTTCCAACGAAGGTCATCTTTTAATCTGTCACCGCCCCAATCTGATATATTAAATGGTGGATTTGCTAATATATAATCTGCTTTAAGAGTTTTGTGCAAATCATTATGAAATGCATCAGCATTATGCATTCCTAGATTTCCATCTATTCTTCTTATAGCTAAATTCATTTTAGCAAGCTTCCAAGTTGTTGGGTTTAATTCTTGTCCATATATAGAGACATTTCTAATATTTCCTTGATGTTCCTTTATAAATTTAGTTGATTGTACAAACATTCCTCCAGAACCGCAGCATGGATCATATACCCTACCATTATATGGTTCAATCATTTCGACTAATGTTCTAACTATGCACGCCGGAGTATAAAACTCCCCTCCACCTTTTCCTTCAGCTGAAGCAAATTTGCTTAAGAAGTATTCATATACCCTACCAAGCATGTCCATTTCTTTTGCTTTATCTGTTCCTATTTCTAAATTAGAAAACAGTGTCACTAGTTCCCCTAGTCTTGTCTTATCAAGTTCAGGTCTTGAATAGTTTTTATTAAGAACTCCTTTTAAAGATGTATTCTCTTTTTCAATAGTCTCCATTGCTAAGTCAATTATTTTTCCTATTTCTGCTGTATTCGCATGTTTCTTTATTTCGTTCCACCTTGCAATTTTAGGGACCCAAAAAATGTTATCCGATGAATATTCATCTTTATCTTCTGGATCTGCTAAATCTTCATTTAAAAGATTATTATATTTTTCTTCAAATGCATCAGATACATACTTTAAAAATATAAGTCCTAAAGCTACATGTTTGTATTCTGAAGAATCCATACTTCCTCTTAATTTATCTGCTGCAAGCCATAATTTATCTTCATAACCCAATGTTGTGTTATTATTTATTTTTGCCATCATTATCCTCCTACAATTTTGTATATATTTCTACATATTTATTATACTTTTTTTCTTATTAAAAAGCAAACCATAAACTATAATCTTACTATTCTTTAACATATTTTGTTAATTAATATATAAAAATGTAAAATATCATCTAAAAAACATATTTATAATATTTAACTAATTTAATAAATAAAGCTGATAATTATTAAAAAACATAATTAATTACTGCATACTTCTTAAAACAAGCTGTTATAATCGATTTAATTGTTAAAATTCCTTGTCTTGGTGTTACGATACCAAAAGACAAAACAAACCCCTCTATACCTTCCTCAGCCTTCACATTGGACCAACAAAAACTCATAATACAATATGTGAATTTATCTAGAGCTACAAATGAAACATTACTTGCGTTATATACCGGAATGAGAGTTGGTGAAATTATTTCACTATATGTATCAGATATAGACTTTAAAAACAAAACAATAAATGTTAATAAAAACTGTTCCAATTATACAGACTTTGATGCAGAGTTCAGAAGTAAAAACAAACAAGAAATATCCAAGACTAAGACTAATTCATCCACTAGGATAATACCATTT
The DNA here is from genome assembly GCA_028686615.1 of Clostridia bacterium. GTDB lineage: Bacteria > Bacillota > Clostridia > TANB77 > CAG-465 > CALXJE01. The sequence continues at coordinate 4,633 of JAQUBQ010000001.1, forward strand.
ATATCTAATAAAGTTGAAGAAGTATTAAGAGATCAATTAGAAGTGATTGAATATAATAAAAAAGTTTGGTAAATGTTACAAAAAGAATTCTCAATTACTATTTGCAAATGAAAAAGGTAAACTTAAATCTACATCCACTGTTTCAACATGTTTCAATAGACTATGTGAAGTTATAAATGAAATTAAAAACAAAAATATTAAACCTACAAATAAAAAATATATTAAAGTATTTAATAAACATAATTTCCATATGATTAGACATACATTTGCTACTAGATGTTTAGAAGCAGGAATGAATATAAAAGTTGTTTCTAAATTATTAGGTCACTCAAAAATACAATTAACCCTAGATATTTACTCTCATGTACTTGAACAATTTCAAGATGAGGAAATATCTAAGGTTACAGATTATTTTAAGGATAAGGAGCTGTTTTAGAACAGCTCCTTTGTGTATATATTTATAATTTTTTTACATCATCATATATGTTTTTTAACTCTATTATATCCATATCTAAAATTGGTTCATACATAAAAGAATTTAAATGAATATTCTCTGGGGTTACAATATTAACTTTCTCTAGTACTTTAATCTTATCTATCGAACCAATTTGTATATAACCATTAAAAAGTTCCCTTGTTTGTTTATCACATAAACTTACATGTTGCATTAATAATGTATTATTTCCTGTAACAATACTATTATCTTTACTCCAAGAAAATATTTTATTTACATCTTTATTAATTTCTTCAATCATAAACTTTTCTGCTGTCAATCTTGTTGCAATAGCTAAAATAATTTTATTTTCTAAATATAAATTAGTAATATTTATGGTGTTAGCTTCAGCAAGTATTTTATCAAAAACTATATCAGTATCTACAACATTTATAAAATTGCTGTTACCAATGTATTCATTATATATTATTTTTAGCATTCCAAAAGTCAGCTTATCTGTATGTTCTTTGACATGAAGTAGATTAGTCAAGAACATATAGTCCTCATCTATTAAAGTATAATTATTTACTCCTTTATCAACTCCATATTCTATTAAATTTCTAACAAAAGGGAGCAAGGCTATTATATATTTTATATTAAGATTTTTTTTCCAAAATTGAAACGGTTGTTTTTGATATTTTTCTTTATCCAAACTTATTATGCCGTTAGTTATATTAGCATTTAATCTTTTATCTCTTGGAATAAAAATCCTTGTTGATATTGTTCTGTAGAAATCGAAATTATGTGATAATATTATTAAATAAAAGTTGTTGTATTTAGACATTTCATATAAATATTCTACTATAGCATATTTATTCTTATAATCAAATGAATCAGCAATGTCATCTATAATAAATAATGTTCTCTGATTATCGATTTTTCTTTTTTCAACATCAAAAATTATATTAAGTAAATATAAAGCCCTTTTTTCACCTTGACTTAGCACATCCTTGTTTTCTAATTCATCCCTGTCAAATTCAACCCAATTTTCAGGATCTAAATTTTCTTTGTTTCCGTCCTTACAAAAACTAAAAATAATTTTAGGTAAACTTTCTCCTATTATTGAACTTTTTAAGTTTACTATCTTCATTTTATATGGTACAGTAAATCTTTTTTCAAATATTTCTAATGCTCTTTTCCAAGGTGTTTCATCAAAATTTATTTCATCTATCTTTTTTTCCAAACTTTCATATTCTTTTTTTAATTCTTCAAATTTTTTTTCTTCTAACTTAATATATGAAAGCCACAATTGTAATCTTAATTCATTAAGATTATCTATCAAAAGCATCTCTACAATAGATGGGTTGTTCTCTATTATATCTTTAAGTACTATTCCTTTTGCATCACTTAATGATTTTTCAATTTCCTTAAGTTCAGGTAAATCTTTTAATAAATCATCAATTTCTTTAAGTTTATCAGAGATTTGTTTGATATTTGTTATCTCCATATCCCCAGCCAATATGATTTTATTATCTTTTACAAAATAATTATTTTTTTCTAAGTCTTTTGATATCTCTTTTAATTTTGGTAATGTAAATCTTCCTTTATCCAAAAAGTTAAAATCATTATACATTTCATCACTTTTTTTGATAAATTCTTTAATGTTTTTTTGAAATGTTTCAGATTTAATCTTTTTTAAAACTGCTTCATCAAATATACTTGAATACTTAATGTCTTTTAGATTATCTGCTAACTTTGTTAAATCAAATTTTTTTAAGTTTAACAAAAAACTGCTATCATCACATTTAAAATCTTTAATTAGCGTGTTCTCCATTTCGTAAACTTTTTTACCTTGTGAAGTTTTTTGAACCTTCAGTCCTGATTGCTTTTCTAATAACTTAAGAAAATTGTTTCTTAAATTTAAAACACTGTTTATGGATTTTTTCAAGTCACTATTAATCAATAGAGAAGCTATATTGTCAGATTCATATGAGTTTTCAAAAGATTTAATTACAAAAATATCATCACAAGATATATTACTATTATCAACTTCTACTTTTAAGATATTTGGAGTTTTATTAAATATTTCATCTTTAACTTCACTAGATTTACCATCTTGAATCATTTTAAAAGTTTTGGCAAAAGATGTCTTCATGAGACCATTTCTAGCATAAACTGCATATACTTTTCCTGTACTAAAATCAAACTCTTTTTCTAATTTATTTATACCATAACAATTTTCAAATTCTAATTTTATATTTTTCATAACTTCCCCCTTAATATACATAAATTATATCACCTTCACCGACAACATTCTTTAGCGAATGCCGTCTAGTTTTGTCGAAATAATAAAATACACCCTATATTTTAATTATAGAGTGTATTATCTATTCAATTTATCATATAGCAAATCTTGTTGTTACCGGCTGCAGTCAATTTGCAGTCATTGCCTCTTTACTAACCTGCAACCACTGATACATCTAAGCTTGTCAATCTTGTACATACTTTCCTTGTAGTTTTATTATTTTATATTTAATTTTATTCTATTGTATTCCCAGTTTTGAGAAACTTCAGCTTCTGATAATGCACTGCTGTATAAAGCAAAGTTATATATTGTTCCTGTGTATTTTAATCCTCTACCAAGTCTTAAATCCCCTAATGTTAAGTATTTATATTGTATTTTTTTACTTCCTGAGTTGAAGGTTTTTACTAAGCTTCCATTTAAATATACTTTTGTATCTTCCCCTCTTCTTCCTACAACTTGTATATTTAAGTATTTGTTTTCATATTCTTGAATTGCAATACTTGCAAAGCCCTCTTCTTCGTATTCATAATCTATTTTTAAAAGAGCTCCTCCAGTTTTATAACTATATACATGTAAATATCCATATACTATTCCAATCCAATTCAAGTAAACTGCTGATTCTTCAGATAATGCACATAATGTTGCTGGGTAATCTTCCCAACGTTCAGATACACCTTTTTGGTTTACAGTTCCTTTAATTGTTAAGTTTATACCATATGTATCTCCTACTGGTTGCATTTCTTGATTCACAGTAATTCTTCCTACTTTTGAAGCGTTAGAAAGTTGTAATCCTCTATACATGTTATTCTCATAGGTTACATCATTATCCCCTTCCAAACTTTCCAATATTTCGAATTCTCCAAATTGAGTCAATGTTCTTGGCGAATCAAATGTAACTCCTGTCACTAAGTTATCAAGCACTAATTCAACTTCTTCATCTTGTTCTTGATATTGATTTACAAAATGAATAGGTACTTCTCCATCCATTATTCCTTGAATGCTCATAACCATACCTGAATTATAATTTACTATATATGGAGCATACTTAGCATTTATTATTCCAATGGATGATAAATGATTTTCATCTAAGTAATGCCATCTACTTCCATAAGAAATTCCACGTATTTCTACATTATCAGGATGTGCAGTACCACCAATTTTATCTCCAACTAATGGTTTTTTTTGTTCTTTAATTTCTAAAACCTTATTTTCAATATTAAGGTTTTCTTTATTAAAGTCATACAGTTCTCTTTTAATAAGGATATATCCTAACTTTTCAATATTTTCCTCTTTACTGGTAATATTATCATAGATATATATTAGTTTGTTGCTTAAATAAGCTACATTGTTAAATTCCTTTTCTTGTAGACTAGGAATTACTTTTTTTATTTCATCCTTTTCAATATATAGTGGATTATCCCTATCATCATTTAACAGCTTTTTAGCTTTGCTATACTCGAATTCTTCCTTATATGTAGCAAACTCTGTCATTATTTTCGCTTTACTTGCTTTCCCTATAACTCCACTAGATTGTAAAGTCAAAATAATTGCTCCTGCTAGTATTATCATTACTATTATTGTTATTACTAATACTACTAACGATACTCCTTTGTTTTTCATTTTTATTACCTCTTTTTTATATGCATACATTTATTATCTACTAAAGCTTCCATCTCCTATAAATTCTCTAAGTAATGAATTAATAGGTATTTCTTTTGTTTCAACTGGTAAGAAGTTGCTTAAAAACTCATAAAGTCTTCTTGCTTCAGAGAAATATTTACTTGTATTTTTAACTTGTAATAATAATGGTTCTGCAAATGTTCTTATAACTCCCATCTCATATATTAAACTACTATTAAATATGTAATCTGCACTATCTGTAAATGGATATATATTTTTCTCTTCTCCTTTACGTATTTTTTCCCACATTTCTAATGTTTCTTCAACTTTTACACTCCTTGTTGCATAATCTCTTACTATTCTTCTAAGCATTCTAGTATCAGTAGATGAAACCTTTGTATATGAATCCAAATTTAATGTTGTAATCGGTGCCATATATATTTTAAATTTGTATTTTGCTTCTACTTGTTTTGTCATTTCATCATTTAAAGCATGAATTCCTTCAACAAGCATTATATCTTTTTTCTCTAATTTTAATTTTTTATCAGAATATGATTTTGAACCTTTACCAAAATCATATCTTGGAATGTTTACAGACTCTCCACTTGTAAGTTTTTTCATATGATCATTAAACAATTCTATATCTAATGAATTCACTGACTCATAATCATATTCCCCTGTCTCTTTATTGTAATTTTCTTTTCTTTCCCTATAGTAATTATCCATTGATATTATAATTGGATTGTATCCTATTAGTTTTAAATTATCCCCTAGTTTTTGAGCAAAGGTTGTTTTACCTGAAGAAGATGGTCCTGCAATTAGTAGCATCTTTATTTCTTCTTTTTCTTCTATTTTTTGTGTAAGCTTTAGTATTTGTTTTTCATGCAATATTTCACTTGTACGTATAATTGTTCCTATATCTTTATTTATAACTTTATCATTTAGCTGTCTTACAGATTCAACATTTATTTTTGTATTATATTCTTCAAATTCTTCATAAATATCATATAATTTATTTTTAGTAATTTCTTTTGGCATTACATTTATATTATCCCTGTTTGGTGCTACAAGTACAAAACCTTTTCTATATGGTTTGATATCGAATCCTTTTATAAATCCTGTCCTTGGTGCTAGAACCCCACTCATATGATTTGCAACTGTTTCACAGAAGAATAACGTTACGTATGATTTAAGCTCACTACCCATCATATTTATATAATCTTTGTTTTGCATAGTTTCGTATATAATTTTTGCTTCCTCAGATGGAACAGCTCTTCTTACAATTTGGCTATTTCTATCAATTATATTTTGCATTTCTTCTCTAATATTATTTGCCATCTCTTCTGTAAATGCTTCTTTACATATAAAATAGCTATCATTATTCATATTATTACTGTACTCAACTTTGTATTTAGGATATAGCTTACAAAGAGCCATATATAATATGAATCTTAGTGTTCTATTATATATCCTGTATCCATCATTACTGTTATATGTTACATGTTCAAGCTTAGTATCAGTTACAATTTCATAATCTAGTGTTCTTACTTCATTATTCACTCTTACTGCCATAATTTCTGATATTTTACTAGGGTATTCTGCTTGTTCTATAATTTCGTCTACCTTCGTTTTATAATTTACTACAAGTTCCCTAGAACCTTCTAATGTCACTTTTATTTTTTTTGCATATAGTTTGTCTAACATCTCTAACCTCCAACGTTTCCTCTTATTTAGTTTCCATTAATAATTCTACATTCATGATATATTATATTCTGTAAATTGTCAATTTACTATCTTTAATAAAAAATTGTTTTTAACTCGTATTTTTAAGTAATAAAAAAGGGTATTCGAGTTTTTCTAAACTAGCAAGATTCCCCTTTTCTTTATTTTTACTTTATATAAGCTACAATTCGAAGTCCCTTATTATCACCCGCAACATAAGGAAGACTGTAAAGTGAGCGAGAACTTACAGGAGCGATTGAACCTCTAGAAGCATAAGCTCCGCCAAAACCGACACGTCCATTCCAACTGTAAGCCTCCATAGTCCATTCATACACATTTCCTGCCAAATCATATATGTTTTTCTTTTGATAAGTGGCTTCTGAACCTGTTACTTTAAGTCCACCTCCACCAAGATAGTTCCCATACTCAGAACTATCTTTTACATTTATTCCACTAGCTTTATACCATCTCATTACTGCATCCCATTGCACTCCATAAATCAAATGACTTACTACTCCTCTTGTGTTTTGACTATTATCTGGATATAAGCTTCTTGCTACCTTTACTGCTCCATTTGCATTATCATCTCCTGCAAACCAATCATATGCTGTATCATCTTGTGTCCCACCCCATGGAATATAGTTCCACACAGCTATCCCTTGTCTTATTCGTGGTTTCTTTGTTCCATCTGCATCATTTATTGTTGTTTCTGTTGGTGCCTGCATCCCTTCAGCTATTCCTGCTTCATATCTTCCTATATAAAATCCTTTATACTTCTCTACACTTGCATACATCTTTTCTACTTCTCTATCTTTTCCTGTTTCAGGAGTTATTTCGTATAAATCATTTTTCGGAGCTTGATCATTCCTAAAATCATATCTTATAAATTCATTAATATTTTCTACTGGTACCCATACAAATTGATTTCCTTTCAAGCCTTCTGCTATATTATGTGATGTTCCTTGTCCCTCATCCTCGATATTATCCGATATTATTAAACCTTCTTCTACTGTTCCCCCTACATGGTAAAAGCCTTCTGGAATTATTGATTTAATATCATATACTGTCCCTTTTTCTGTTACGTTATATTCACTTTTTTTAAATCCCGCTTCACTTAATCTGTTTTCAATATATTTTATTAAAGTTATTTCTTCTTTTTCAGCATCTGACATAAGTTCATACTCTGCTCTTGCAAGTACAGCTACTTGTTTGGCGTTTGCCTTATCGCTTTTCATTTTTGCTTCTTCTGCCCTAGCTATAATTCCACTACTATTTAATGATAATATTATTGCCCCTGCTAAGATTATCATTACTATTATTGTAATGACAAGTACTATTAATGATATTCCTTTTCTTTTATTTGTTTTCATATGTTTTTCCCTCCTATAATTATCTTTAATATTATTATATATTATTATTGTTTTAAAAAACTTACTATTGCCTATTTACATCTATTTGTAATACAAATTAAATACTAATAATACATAATTGTAATATAGGCATTATGCTTTTTATATGTTTTTTTATAACCTTGACTTGGTCTTTACTTTTTCAAGTTTTTTATGTATAATGAACTCTGCTTTAAAGGAGTGAATATTTTATGAAATTAGGAATAGTAGGTCTGCCCAATGTAGGAAAAAGCACATTATTTAATGCTATAACAAAAGCAGGTGCAGAAAGTGCTAATTACCCATTTTGCACTATTGAACCAAATGTTGGTATTGTAACAGTTCCAGATAGTAGAGTTGATAAGCTTTCTACAATGCATGAAACTCTTAAAACACTTTATGCAACAATTGAATTTGTTGATATTGCTGGACTTGTAAAAGGAGCTTCTAAAGGTGAGGGCCTTGGTAATAAGTTTTTGTCACACATTCGTGAAGTAGATGCAATAGTTCATGTTGTAAGATGTTTTGAAGATGAAAACATAGTTCATGTAGATGGAACAATAAATCCTATTAGTGATATTGAAACAATAAATCTTGAACTTATATTTGCTGATATTGAAACAATCATTAAACGTATTGAAAGGGTATCGAAACAGACTAAGTCTGGTGATAAAAAAGCAGTTGCAGAATTAAATTTATTACAAAAAGTTAAACTACAATTAGAAAACGGGATACCTGCTAGAAGTATTGATTTAACAGCTGAAGAAAATGATATATTAAAAGATTCTTTTTTACTTACTTCTAAAAAAATGCTTTATGTTGCAAATGTGAATGAGGAACAACTTACTGATTTAGATAATGATAAAAATGTCAAAATTGTAAAAGATCTTGCAAGCAAAGAAAAAACTGTTTGTATTCCATTGTGTGCAAAACTTGAAGAAGATCTTTCAGAGCTCGATAATGATGATAGATTATTACTTATGAACGATTACGGACTAGCTACTTCAGGTCTTGATGAACTTGCTAAACAAAGCTATGCTATCTTAAACCTTATCTCATACCTTACTGCTGGCAAACAAGAAGTAAGAGCTTGGACTATAACAAAAGGAACAAAGGCACCAGGTGCAGCTGGAAAAATCCACACTGATTTTGAAAGAGGATTTATAAAAGCAGAAGTTATTAACTATGACGAATTAATGAATGTAGGGTCTATGAATGCTGCAAAAGAAAAAGGATTAATACGTTTAGAAGGAAAAGAATATGAAGTTAAAGATGGTGATATAATTTTATTTAAATTTAATGTCTAAGAAGGATAAACTCCTTCTTCTTATATTTAATCCAAACAACTTAATAAATTAATAAAATAAATCCTCGTTATACACGAGGATTTATACTTTTTAATCTTTATTTTGTTAAGCTAAAGTCATATATTAATTATAATTGTTATTATTTTATATATGCTATAATTCTAAATCCAATAGTGCCATGTTCAAGTGAAGGAGAATATGCATGACGAGCAGATACTGCACCATCAATACTACTGCTTACACAACCTCCTCCGCGAACAGCACGAGTATAAATATCCTTCGTCTCCATTGTCCATTCTTCTATATTTCCTGCCAAATCATATATGTTCTTCTTTTGATAAGTTTCTTCTGATCCTGTTACTTTTAATCCTGGTCCTCCAGCATAATTTCCCATTCCTGTGCTATCTTGCACATTTATTCCACATTCTTTATACCATCTCATTATTGCATCCCAATTTACTCCATATATTAATGTAGATACTACTCCTGTTGTATTTGTGCTATCATCTGGATACATGCTTCTTGCTGCTTTTACTGCCCCATTTGAGTTATCATTTCCTGGTCCTCCTTCATATGATGATGTATTACTAAATGTTCCTCCCCACGCAATATAGTTCCATACATATAGCCCCCTTTTTATTCTCGGAATGTTTTGTCCATTTGCCAAGGATGTTGTTGAAGCTGTTGGCTTTGTCATTCCATCTGCTATTCCTGCTTCATATCTTCCTACATAAAACCCATTATGCTTTTTTATACTTGCATACATTTTGTCTATTTCTTTTGTTCTACCTTTTACTGATCCAATTTCAAAGTATTTACCTGTTCCTCTTGATGTTGCTGTAAATTGTGCTATTATTAAATGAAAATCATATCTTACAAATTCACTAAATTTTTCTACTGGTACCCATACAAACTGATTTCCCTGTAATGTTGTTAAATGAGATGTTCCTTTCCCCTCATCATATATGTTATCTGATATTACTAACCCTTCATCAACTGTACCTCCAACATGGTAAAAACCTTTTGGAATTACAGGTATTGTATATACCTTTCCTGTTTCAGTTATTTCATATTTACCTTCTTTTATTCCAACTTCTTTTAATTTGTCCTCTGCATGTTTCTTAAATGTTTTACCTTCCTTCTCTTCATCTGATAATAAATTATATTCTGCTCTTGCTAATGTTACGACTTGTTGTACATTTGCTTTATTAACATTTTTTACTGCTGTATTTGCATTTTCTATAACATTGCTACTGCTTAATGATAATATTATTGTTCCTGCTAGTATTATCATTACTATTATTGTGATGACAAGTACTATTAAGCTTATTCCTTGTTTGCCTTTTGCTTCCATTTTTTCATCCCCTTTTATTTATATATTATTTCATTTTTAAAGATTTTTCAAGCTTTTATAACATATAACCTTTGAAATTATACATATGTTTATTATATTATTTCCTTCATATCTTCTGGTACTTTAGCTTCTAAACTTAGTATATTTCCATTTGGTAGTTGTAATTTAATTTTGTTTGCATGCAACATTTGTCTTCTTGCTGTTATACTTTCTTTTGTTATTTCTCCTCTTTCTATACACTCATTTATATACAAGTCATCTCCAACAATTGGATGTCCTACACTTGAAAAATGTACTCTTATCTGATGAGTTCTTCCTGTATGAAGTATTACTTTTATAACTGTGTAATTATTTTCTTCATTATATTTAATTTTTTCATACTCCGTTTTAGCACATTCTCCTTCTTCATTTTCTGTTGTTTCCCTTAATATAATACTATTTTCTTTTCTTTTGATTCTTTTTTCAATAATACCTTTTTCAGCTTTTAAATTACCATGAACAATTGCTATGTACTCTTTGTGTACCCTATTTTCTTTCATTTCTTTTGCTAAGTATTCTTGAATATATTTATGTTTTGCTATAACTACTATTCCTGTTGTGTTTTTATCAAGTCTATTTGTTATATGAATGGGTCTTTTATCTTCTTTTTTTATATAATAACTCATTAATGCTTGGTAAAGTGTCTTTTTGGTATGGTTACTGCTTGGATGGCAAGGAATACCTGCTTCTTTATTTATACAAAGAAGCATATCATCTTCATATATGATTTCTATTTTAGAATCCCATGGTTTAAATTTAGTATAAGCCTTTTCTACAGTCTCCTTAAAAGTCATATCTAAATATATATCTATTTTATCATTTTGTTTAACTCTATGTATAAGATAATAATCCTTATTATTTACTTTTATCGCCTTGCTATTAATTAATTCTTTTCTTAATATACTAGAAAAATTATATTTGTTCTTTATTACTTCTTTTAATAATTTTCCATCTTCTTCTTTTTTAACAATATATTTTAATTTCATTTACGCTGCCTTTCATTTTTTCATCATTATATACTATTTTTTCTTTTTATTCTATTTTTAATAATAGTTTGTAATATTTTTTAAGATTTAAGCTATACATGTATTAAAGAAAAGTTACGGGAGGTAATATATGAATAGTTTAGATATATATAAAGATATATCAAGTAGAACAAGCGGTGATATATATATTGGTGTGGTTGGACCTGTAAGAACAGGAAAATCTACATTTATAAAGAATTTTATGGAGATGTTTATTATTCCAAATATAGACAGTCCATACAAGCAAGACAGGGCTAAAGATGAATTGCCCCAAAGTGCTGCTGGTAGAACCGTTATGACTACTGAACCCAAGTTTGTTCCAAATGAATCTGTAGAAATATCTTTAGATAACAATGTTAAGATGAGAACTCGATTAGTTGATTGTGTAGGTTATATGATAAATGACGCAATAGGTCATATGGAAGGAGATCTTCCTAGAATGGTAAAAACTCCTTGGAGTGATGATGAAATTCCATTTATTCAAGCCGCAGAAACTGGTACTAGGAAAGTAATAACAGATCATTCAACTATAGGTCTAGTTGTTACAACTGATGGAAGTATTACTGATATAGAACGTGGTAATTATGTAGAATCTGAAGAAAGAGTTGTAAGAGAATTGAAATCTTTAAACAAACCTTTTGTTGTATTGCTCAACTCAAGAAATCCTGAAGATCCTGAAACTCTAGAACTTCGTAGTTCATTAGAAAAAAAATATAATGCTCCTGTTATAACTTCTGATATACTTAACTTAAAAGAGAATGATATTGCAAATATCTTTAGCAGGGTCCTTGAAGAATTCCCAGTATCTGAAATAGGCTTTAAGCTTCCTGCATGGTTTAATGTTTTAGATATTGATCACCCTTTAAAACAAGACTTAATTTCAATTGTAAAAGATAACTTTTATGAGGATACTTCCATAAGGGAAATAAACAACATTGTAGAAAACTTAAAAACAACTACAAACCTTTTTGATAGTATAACTATTGATAGTGCTAATATGCAAGATGGAAATGTTAAGATAATCATGAACATTAAAAATACATTTTTCTTTAAAGTATTAAGTGAAAAGTCTAAGATTCCTATTGAATCTGAAAAAGACATATTTAAAGTTATAGATGATTATTCCTCTATAAAACAAAAGTATGATAAAATTGCAATGGCCTTAGAAGAAGTAAATATAAAAGGATATGGAATTGTAACACCTCAAATAGAAGAACTTACTCTAGAAGAACCTGAGATTGTAAAGCAAGGCTCTAAATATGGTGTTAAACTTAAAGCTAGTGCTCCATCTATTCATATGATTAAAGCAGATATTGAAACGGAAGTTTCCCCTATTGTGGGCTCTGAAAAGCAGTCTGAAGATTTGGTAAAATATCTACTTTCTGAATTTGAAAACGATCCTAAAAAGATTTGGGAATCTAACATTTTTGGGAAATCTCTTCATGAACTTGTAAATGAAGGATTACACAACAAGTTATACCGTATGCCTGACGAAGCTCAAATGAAAATACAAGAAACATTACAAAGAATTATAAATGAAGGTTCTGGCGGGTTAATCTGCATAATATTATAATAATTAAAAAAGAAGAAATGTAGCATAAAATTACTACATTTCTTCTTTTTTAATTACTTTACCTTTTTATTTTATATATGCCACAATACGGAAACCTATTCCTTTATTTTCATTTGCATTAGCACCTCCATAGCGACGAATACTTATTGGTATTTCAGAACCCCTGTAATAAAAATCTCCTCCTCGCCAAACGCGGTTACTATTATTGTATGCTTCCATTGTCAATTCCTGCACATTTCCCGCTAAATCATATATGTTTTTCTTTTGATAATTTGGCTTTAATCCTGTTTTTTCTAAATATCCTGTGAAATGGTTTCCATATGTTGAACTATCTTTCACATTTATTCCACTATTTTTATACCATCTCATTATTGCATCCCATTGCACTCCATATATTAAATGACTAACTACTCCTTTTTTATTTTCAGCATTATCTGGATACATACTTCTAGCTACTTTTACTGCTCCATTCTCATTATCATTTCCTAGATACCAATCATATAATGAAGATCCACTTCCTCCCCATCTAATATAATTCCATACATATATGTTTTGTTTGATTTGTGGACGCTTAGTTCCATCTGCTAATTCTACCGTTGAACTTGTTGGTTCTCCCATTCCTTCTGCTACTCCTGCTTCATACCTTCCTACGTAAAATCCTTTATACTCGTTTACACTTGCATACATCTTTTCTACTTCCCTGTTTTTTCCAACTTCAGGTATTATTTCGTTATATATTGAATCTATTGTTGTATCATTATTAAAATCATATCTTATAAATTCACTAAAATTTTCTACAGGTACCCATACAAATTGATTGCCTTGTAATACCGTTTCATGTAATGTTCCTTGTCCTTCATCCTCTATATTATCCGATATTACTAAACCTTCTTCTACTGTTCCCCCTACATGGTAAAAGCCTTCTGGGATTATTGATTTAATATTATATACTGTCCCTTTTTCTGTTACATTATATTCACTTTCTTTAAATCCTGCTTCCTTTAGCTTATCTTCAACATGTTTTCTTAAAGTTACTCCTTCTTTTTCAACATCTGACATGAGTTCATATTCTGCATTTGCTAACATTGTTACTTGTTTTGCATTTGATATGTTACTCTTTGTTGTTGCTTCATTTGTTTTGTCTACAATATTACTACTATTTAATGATAATATTATTGCTCCTGCTAGTATTATCATTACTATTATTGTAATGACTAGTACTATTAAAGATATCCCTTTTCTTTTATTTGTTATCATATGTTTTTCCCCCTTTTATTTCTTTACTTTCTCCTATTATCTTTTATTTTTGAAGTTTGTTATAAATATAATTTGTATCACCTAACATTTTTTTCATACTGTTATATTCTGCTGTAGAATATGTTGTTATTCCTTTTTCATATTCATATATTTCTTTTTCTAATGGTAATACCCTAAATCTACTTTTACCATTTACCCTCTTTAACTCTGTGTATATTGGAGTCACTTTATTATCTGCTATCTTTTTCTCGTCTCCTTTTTTAGAAACCGTAACTGTAGCTATCCCTCCCAATTTTGTATAATAATCTACTTGGTTCGATACAAAATTCCCAAGGGAATATACAACATATGCTTGTTTTTTCAAGCCATTTTCAAGTTCAACTTCTTTAATTTCATATGGTTGAGGTACATGTGGGTGTGAACCAAAAACAATATCTACTCCATTGTTTACTAAAAAATCAACCAATTCTTCTTGTGTTTTATTTTGAGTTGTTTGATATTCTTGTCCAAAATGCATAGAAAAGATTATAAAGTCTGTTTTTTGTTCTTTCATATAATTAATATCTTCTAGCATTGCATCTTTATCAATTATATTTACACAGTAAGGTGCCGATTTTGGAATAGGTATTCCATTTGTCCCATATGTATATGATGCTATTCCAACTTTAATATTGTTTTTCTCTATTATCAATGGTTTCGTATCGTCTGTAAGATATGTTCCCACAACTTTAAGTTCTTTTGATTCTGCATTTTTTATTGTTTCTTGCAATCCCTTTAATCCTTTATCAAGTGCATGATTGTTTGCAGTAGAAACTACTTCTACTCCCATATTTTTAACACCATCTAAAAGCTCAACTGGGCTATTAAAATTAGGGTAATTTGATGGAGGAAACATATTTCCTGCAACAGGAACTTCAAGATTAATCATTGATAAATCTGATTCTTCAAAAACATATTTTATTTTTTCAAATACTGGATCAAAATTATATGTGCCATCATTACTTTTTACTGATTTAAAAACAGTATCATGTATCAGTAGATCTCCTCCAGCACTAATTTTAAGAGTATATTCTTCTGCTTCCTTTGGTTTTAATTCTTCCTTATCATTTTCTTTTGATGTCTCATTATATGGCGTTACCTTCTTATTCTCTTTACTACTAAAATATTTGTATCCATATACAGTGGTTGTTAACAAGGCTATGATAAATATAACTGATAGTATAAGTTTAGAATAATTTACTTTATACCTTTTTACCTTTCTCCTCATAATAATCTCCCCCTATCTTTTTATAATCCAAAAAACAATTTTATTTTTTCTTTTTCTATCTTTACAACAGAACCCGTCTCTAAATTCATCATTTCGTATTTATTATCACTCTTTTTAGCATAATCTGGTTTATATATTAACCATTCTTTAATAACTTTATTAGTATTATCCTTTTTTCCATTTATAACTTCAAATTTTTGGTCAAATCTTATTGTATGTCCGAAGAACATGTTCTTTTTTATTTTTATATAATCCTGAAGAAAACTTGTATTGGCCTGATGAATAATTATCTTGATCTTCCTTTTTTTCATTCCACACATAAGTCCCTCTATCTGTAAAAGTTATATATTCACCTGTCTCTATATTCCAATTTCCAGCTAGCAGATTATCTATATTTAATGAACTAACTAAATTAATGAATACAACAATTGTTATTATTGTTCCAACAATTCCTAATATAATGGCTGTAGTGCCTGATTTTGTGTAATATCTTCTTACTGCAAATATTCCATATGTAATTGCAAGCACGGCTGCTGGAAATGATACAAAAAAAATCATAGAACTTCCAACAGAAATCAATCCAAGTATAATTGCTGCTATACTATACAATTTACCTGCTATCATAAAGATCCTCCTTATTTTATTACACTTTATCATGTTTCTAAATATTATTCAATCTTAAAAGTTTAAAATATATGTAAATTTTATAATAATTAAAATTCGCATTAACCTATATATTATTATCTTATCTTTATTAACAAAAAACATCTTAATATAAAACTAACAAGTTTAATATTAGATGCTTGCATTCTCTACTAATTTAATATGTTTATTACCTTTTTACTGAAAACATGTGCATATCTTTTGCATAATGTTCCCTGTTAATTTCTTTTAACATTTTAGCACCAATTATAGAATATAGAATGCCGTTAATTCCATACGACAGATTACAATATACATTAGACATCCCTGGCATTTCATCTATGATGGGCAAGGTATCTTTAGTCTCTGCATATATTCCAGTAAAACAAAATTCAACCTTTATTTCTTTTAGATTATAAAAAGTTTCTTGAAATAGTTTATATAACCTTTTATATTTCTGTTTTACTATTTGTTTAGATATAGTTGTGTTTTGTTCTTTTTCTGTTATTTTGTTTATTAATCCTCCAAACACTATTCTATTATCATGAGTAAACCTCATATATTCATATGGCATTTCTATATTTCTCGCTGTAAAATTGGTGTCTACTTTTCCTAGCTCTGCTATTGGTTCTGTAACTATATTATATGTCTTATATAAGTCAACAGGCATTTCCGGAAAATTATTTATAATTTCTGCTCCTTCTGTAATTATTACATTATTTGCTTTTATCTTGAATTTATTATTTGTAATTGCTTCTATATAATCGTCTTTACTTTTTATTTTTTCTATTTCTGTATGCTCAAATATTTTAACATTTTCTTTTTTTGATAAATAACTCGCTAGTTCTTTAGTAAATTCATAAACATTCATAACTGCACTTCCATTTTTTATTTCTATTCCGTGTCTTATATCTATGCACTCATTATCATTTATAATTTCTGCATTAAGTCCAGAATTTAATTTAGCATTATATTCTTTTACAATCATGCTTTTATTGATATATTTGTTTGTATATAATATTGAATTTACTCTTTTGAAACCTATACTTTCCTTGTTTTCTAATATGTTTACTATTCTTTCAATCTCATTTAAACTTTCAATACAAAGTTTAGCACATCTTTTTGCCTTTTTATAACCAATTTTTTTAAATAACTTAATTTGCTCAATATTAAGCTGAAAATCCAGCATTCCTATATTACTACTAGTACTTCCAAATCCAATAATATTCTTATCAACTAAGATAACATTCTTTCCTTCTTCAGACATATAATATGCTGTAATTAGTCCACTTACTCCTCCGCCTATTATTAATATGTCACATCCTATATTTCTATTTAAATATTCATATGTTTGCTTGTTTGTACTTATATTCCTAAAGAATAAGTTTCCTTCCGCTAATCTCAAACCTATCACCTCTACCATTATTATTTATATATCTTGGTAAATTTATACATTTTTTATGTTTTTTATCATATTATATATAGCTAGTACATATATATAATTATGAACGAAAGAGGTGTTTAAATTGTTTTATTCTAATAAAAAAAATATTATTAAAAGAATTGTTGGTTTATTTATTTGCCTAACTTTCTTTACTGCCCCTATAATGTCATTAATCTTTGCAAATACAGAAGTTAAAAATTACAAACCAATTTACGGGACATTAACAGCAAATGTTAATTTTAGAGAGGCCCCTGCACTCAATTCTAAAAAAATATCTGTTCTTAAAAAAGGTGAGGGTATTAAAATGCTTGGAGAATCCGGTAAATTTTATATTGTTCAACTTGGATCAAATCAAGTAGGATATGTTTCCAAAAGTTATGTGAAATTCACGAAATCTCCTCCTTCAGGTGCTAAAGTATATCAATCATTAGCTCCTAAAATGTTAACAGTAAATGCAAATGGTGTAAATTTAAGACGTGGTCCTGGAACAAATTTTTCTAGAATTAGTAGTCTTTCTAAGGGTACTTCTGTAAAAGTCATTGGAATCATTGGAGAATTTTATCTAGTAATATTAAAAGATTATACTGTGGGAATGATGCACAAGGATTATGTATCTGCTACTACAAACTCTACTACAAATTCTGTTAGTACAGCTGAAAAAAATATTAAAGCAAGCCCCACTACAAATCTCTCTAAAGAAGAGTATCTTTTAAAACTTATAAATGATTACCGTGCAAAAAATGGTGTAAAACCACTTTCATTTGGAGTTACTTTAAATAAAATATCAAAAATGAAATCAGACGATATGGTCCAAAATGATTATTTTTCTCACACTTCCCCAAAATATGGTACTCCGTTTGAAATGATGAAAAATAATGGTCTAAATTATAAAAGTGCTGGTGAAAACATAGCTGGTAATCCTAGTTTAGATAAAGCTATGGATTCTTGGATAAATTCTGAAGGGCACAGAAAGAACATACTTTCCTCATCCTTCAATTATATTGGTATTGGTATTACTGAAAGTCCAAAGTATGGCAATGTTATTGTTACTATGTTTGCCGGAATATAATAAAAAGATGATGTTTAAAACATCATCTTTTTTTATTTTATTATATTTTTATTCTTGCCACTTTAATATTGGTTATCCTCCAGAGCTAGGCATCTTCCACACATTTGTAAAATCCCATCCTGCATTTGTATATGTCTCATGTTGCTTTGCTTGTGCCTCTGTTATTGTTGTTCCATCTTTACCATTTTGAGTTGTTTGAGCATTTATAAATGTTGTAGTTCCTGTAGCCGTTGGGCTTGAAAAATATTGCATAGTTCCTAAACCGTAATTATTATTTGGTGCTCCAAAATTATTTCCTGATATTCTTCCAAAATATGTGCTTGATGTCCCTGTTTGTCTTGTGATTTTTGTATTTAATCCAAAACAGTAGCTAACATCTTGCTTATACATATGAATATATGAAATTATGCCTCCTGCTGACCACTTACTAAGAACTTCTCCTGCTGCGTAACACTTTGTAGGAGAACCATCACCTACTAGTCCACCTCCAGAATCTGTTGCATGAACATTTGCCTTTGAATAGCAATTTCTTAGTATTCCTGTAATATATCCGTCCTAGTCCTCCACATTCATAACCAGTAACTTTACCCTCTGTATAGCATTCTTCGATAACAGCCTTGTCGGTTTGGTAATTTGAATTTGCATATCCTACTAAAATTCCTGATGTTCCGTAATCTATTGCATTAACTTCACCACTTACGCTTGTTCTTTGAATTTTAGTTTCATATGTGTTTCCAGCTAATCCCCCAACGGTACCCTTTGCAGTAACTTTAACGTTTTCCATTCTTATGTTTTTAAGTGTAGCTTCATATGTTAAACCAAAAAGGCCTATATTATATTCTTCTGGTCTATTAATATTCAAATTAGTTATTTTATATCCTGCTCCATCATAAACCCCTGTAAATTTTTCTGTGCTGTCGCCAATTGGAAGCCATCCTGCTCCACTTGAATAGTTTGTTAAATCTATATTAGCCGTTTGTTTATAATTTTTATTTAGTCCATATCTTATATAATTTAATTCTTCTGCATTAGAAATTAAATATGGATCATTTATTGTTCCTTTTCCTTTTATATTAAAGCTTTCCATACCTTTAACTGGTAAGAATGTTGGATATGTTGATCCATTTGCTATATTCCATATATTTTCAAAATCCCAACCTATAGAAGAAAATGTTTCTTTTTGTTTACATGCTTCAAGTGATATATTTAATCCATCTTTTCCTGATAATGTTTTATTTTGGTTTGGAAAGTCTGTTGTCCCTTGAGAACTTCCTTGTTTAAACAACATTTCCTGATTTGCATATATTCCGCTTTTTTGTGATTGATATTCTTCACCCTCTTCACATAAAACTCTACTTACGTTATTATCACTACCTTCACTTCTTGTAATACTATCATTTAATGCAAAAACATTTCTTATTTGTGTTCCCTCTCCAGTTATTCCTACTATTCCTGCAACATAACTTTTCCCTTTTATACTAGATGTAGAATAGCTGTTTTTTAGTGAACCAAAGTCATATCCTGAAAAAGATCCTGCTATTCCCCCCACGTAATTTAGTCCATTTACGCTTCCAGCTGAATAACAATTATCAATAGCAACGTTGTATCCAACACCTATTATTCCTCCTACATTTTGGTTTCCCGTTATATTTCCTGTAGAAGAACTATTTATTATAGATATTTCAGAATTACCAGCTATTGCTCCAACATAATTTTTTCCTATAATTTTAGCATTTTCTATTATTACATTTTTTATTTTTTTATTTTTATTATAATCATCTTCATAACAATAACCAAATAACCCTTGATAATCTGAATTTGGCCTATTAATTGTTAAATTAATAATTTTATTCCTTCCTCCATCGTAATTTCCCTTAAATGGATTATTGTAATTGGTTCCTATAGGTTCCCAGCCTTCACCCGAAGAATAAGAACTTAAATCTATATCTGCCACTTGTATGTATGACCCGTTTAAATCATTTCTTACATTATATAAATCTTCTGCCGTAACTATTGTGTAAGGATTTGATAAGGTTCCATCACCGCTTTCAGGAATACTATTAGGTTTGTCCTTTGTTAAAGATATAGGATTTTTCATATAGTAAACATTTCCTGTTTTATCACTATAAATATAATAATCATCTTCACCATTTATTCCTTTACCCTTTTCCACATTAGATTTTATTAGATTCATATCTAATTTATAAAACTTACCTATTAAACCTCCTACATCTGTTATTATTGTATCCCTTAACGTTGTATTACTTAAAATGTCTTGAGTAGACACTTCTGATAAATATGGTTTTACATCTGTTCCCATATTTTCTGCGAAGTATAATTCTACTGCTTTTGATATGTTTCGAGAATCACTTCTCTCAACTGCTAATTTTGCTTTTCCTATTATATTACTACCTGATAGAGTTAGTATTATAGTAGTTGCTAAAACTATAATTACAATTATAGTTATAACTAAAACAATTAAACTTATTCCTTTGTTTTTCATAAATACCTCCTAAAGTTAAACTATTTTATCAACATGTAATATATTATCTTATTTTTAAATAATACTCAACATATTTTTTATTTTAACTATATATTTTTACATATTTAAATATTTATATTCCTTTTGTAATTTGATTTATATCTGCAGCTATTAATGTATGATTGTTTTTTTCTCTAAAGCCGAGGCTTTCATACCATGATATTGGGAAGTTTGTTAAATTATATATACTGGTTTCTATCTGTTCTACCCCATACTTTTTATTAGATTTTTCAACCATTTTTTTAAGAATTTTCCCTCCAATTCCTTGCTTTCTAAAGTCTTTATGTACAACTAAAATGTGTGAATCCATTATTAATTGATTATATTGCGGTTTTAAAATGCAAAGTCCAGTTCCAATTATTTTGTCTCCTTCCGTTGCAACAAAACATAAATCTTTATTTAGCCTTAAATGTAATAATATATATTTTTCTATCATTTCATTATTCCAACGTCTTTTTTTATCTTCCTTTTTATATGAATCAACTATTAAGTTTGATACTTCTTCTAAATCTTTTTTGTTAAATAAACGAATTCTCATAATATCACCACAGTAATATTATGAGAATTTTTTTGTTTCATATTCTTTATTTAAATACTTTATTCAGAAACTTTAAATTCAACAACTCTTGCACTTGTTATTTGTGAAGAAATTCCAGTTTCAATATCATAACGATAAACACCTATATCATCTTTAATATTGTAAAAAATTGTGTTTCCTATAACTTCTAATATATGTACTTGATCATGTAATACCAATTCTTCTTTACTTCCATCTATTTTAGTCTTATATAATTTGTTTTCACTATTTTCATTAATATAATATATTTTATCTTCAAATATCCCCATAACAGATATCCCATTTGTTTGATTTAAGTTGTTTGATTTTATAAGGCTTCCCTTTGTTATCTGTTTCTCTTTTGAATTGTTTTTATCTATTTTATATATTTTATTTTCCCTTTTTTTATCACTATAATATATGTTCTTTTCATCTTGAATAATATACCCTATTTCTTTATCATTAGTTAAAGCTTTCTCTTCTAAACTATTTTTATTGTATTTTATAATGTTTTTATTTTCTTTTTTTACTACATATATATTATTATTATCAATTAGTAATTGATATACTTCTCCATCTGTAATTTTCTTATGTTTTCCTTCTTTATTATATTTATATAATCCAGTTTCTACATCCGTTCCTTTTAAAACAACATATATATCATCATTAAACATTTCATATGCTTGTACATTTTTATCTATTAAAACTTTTAATTCCTTTGTTTTTCCATTTGGAAATATTTTTATAAGTTTGTTTTCTTTTATACCATATATTTCATTTCCTTTTACTTTTAAATGAGCAATACCTTGTCCTATTTTAATGGTATCCTTCATATCAGAAGTTGTTGACATTGTTTTCAGTTGTGTTTCACCTTCATATGCATAAGATTCACTAGTATAATAAATGTTGTAATTTTCCATGCTAGATATCTCTTCTGGAAGATTTTCAACAAGCCTGTGTTTTGTGTTATATATATAATATTGGTATATTACATAAGAGGCTATTAGAATCATAAGAAAAAGCGTGAACCAAGTAGATTTTCTAACTCTTTGTATTTTAAAAAGCATCTTTTCTCTTTTCTTATTACGCAGGTATTCTTTTCTTGTCATGAATTCATCTTGATTATAATCTAACCTATCCACTCTTCCACCCCTTTTCTAAATATATATATTTAGCACTATTATACTTTATGAACGCTATAAATTCAATGAAAAAGACGGAAAAAGAAAATTTCTTTTTCCGTCTACCTTTAATTTATAGATATACTTTATTTTAAATACCTAATTATTGCATACTCTTCTATAATATCAAATATTGAGTATATAATTAATAAAACCGCTGCAGTTTTCACTATAAGCAATGCCCCTGCAAATGGATTAAATAATAAAAACACACCTAGAATTAATGATAAAATGCTAATAATCAAAATATAAAACCATGCACCATTATCCATGTTTTTAAGAAGTATTGCCATTCTAAGTTTTATAAAGCTTCTAAAACATATCCATATTCCTATTATTATTGGAATTATTGAACTTACTATTTGATACTTATATATCATAATAATTCCTAAAATTATTGTAGTAATAACATAAACTAGATTTAAACTAAACGAGGCCTCTTTTCTATTTTTTAAATATTGGAACACACCTATTATTCCCAAACCTATTATTGTAAATCCAATTATTTTAGCTATAACTTCTAATGTGGTTGCAGGATTCATAAATATTAACAAACCTAGTGCTGTAAACATAATAGAAGATATAATAGATGGAATAAGTAACTTTCTATATAGTTTTTCCACAAAATCACTCCCCTTTTTATTTATATTTTATAATATACTAATTTCAAATTTATATCAAGCTTTTATAACATTTGAGATAAATAATAATCATTTACAAAATTATAAAATTCATTTAATGTTTTCCCTTTAATTTCAAAACTATATGTTTTTTTAATATCACTTGATATTACATATAATACTGAATATAATGCTGCTTCTGATATTTCTGAAAAATGCTTTTTATTTATTTCATTCTTTTTGCTATAACAATTGCTACAAGTAGCCGCATTTGTCGTTTTATCATAGTAATGCTTTATGTCTGTTTTATTATTTTCAAGCATCTTTTTATTACAACTTAAACATTTATACATGTTTGGGGCATATCCTAATAAACAAAGAAGTTTTAGTATAAATACGCCTCTTACAAAATCAAACTGTTTGTCCATTTTTTGAATTATAAAAAGAGTATTTAAATATAGTGAAAGTATTCCAGTTTTTTCTTCTTCTTCATAAGCAAGTTTATTCAATATTTTAGTAACTTCAAAAGCTTTATTAAGCTTTTCATAATCCACTCTTAACGAATAAAATGAATCTATCATTTCTGCAGAATTAACATGATAAAAGTTAGTACCTTTATATAATAAAAATTCACTATAAACTAAAAATTGTGATGTTGATAAAAGAGGACTGTTATTCTTTTTAGCAGCTTTTGCCATGCAAGAAATTTTTCCTAATTTATCTGTCATTATAGTAATTATTTTATCATTCTCTTTGTACTGTACTTCCTTTATCACTATTCCTTTTACTTTGACTAGTTTCAATAAAATTATCTCCCTTTATATCTGTTAACTCTTCACTAAATTCATTGTTATATTTTTTTATTTCTTTATACTTTAAATAATCATTAATTTTTCCAGAACCTTCAAATTCTTTCCATGCTTTTGTTTCTTCCATACATATACTTCCTCTTTTCTTAAGTATATTGTATGTGTTTTTTGATCTTATATACCTTTTATTTTGTCTGTTTTTGTAATTATTTATCTAATTTTATCTTTTATATTTCCTAAGAAATTTTCTGTATTTTCCCAATCTTTTCTAATCTTAACCCAGGTTTTTAAATTAACTCTGGCTCCTGTCATGTTTTGAATTTCTCTTTTAGCAGAAGATGATATTCTTTTAAGCATTTCTCCGTTTTTACCAATTATTATTCCTTTATGAGAATCTTTTTTACATATTATTTCAGCTTCGATATCATATACTGGATTTCCATTTTCAGTAGTTCTAAGTTTCATACTTTCAATGCTTACATTAATACCATGAGGTATTTCTTCATTTAAATAAAACAAAGCTTTTTCTCTTATCGTTTCTTCGGCAATATCTCTTTCTGTTATATCTGTTACTTCGTCTTCTCCATAAATTAGTTCACCTTCTGGTAATATATTTTCAATAGAATTAAGTAATATATTAATGCCATCATTTTTATACACTGAAATAGGGATTATCTCGACAAAATTTCCTGCCATTTCTTGTATCTCTTTATTGTATTCCTCAATTATTCTAAGAAGATTTTCCTTTTTTATTGCATCTATTTTATTAATTGCTAATACGATCTTTTTATTAGATTTAGCGATTGCTTTTATTATCTTTTTATTAGCTTCATCCAGTACTGGTTTTGTCCCATCTACTAAATATATGATTACATCTGCATCTTGAAGAACCATATTAACGCCTTTCATCATATACTGCCCTAATTTATGTTTAGGTACATGCACTCCAGGTGTATCTATAAATATAATCTGAGAACTAGGACTAGTTCTAATTCCTCTAATATTAAACCTTGTGGTTTGTGGTTTTGGCGTAGTAATTGCAACTTTGAATCCCACCAGCTTATTCACTAGACTAGATTTACCTGCATTTGGCTTGCCAACAATTCCTACATATCCAACTTTAAACATTTTATTCCTCCATTTTTACACTTATATTATACACTATGTTGATACATTTTAAAACAACAACAAGTGTAATTTTATCTTACTTGATAATTATTACACTTGTTATTTAAATTGAATCTAAAAACAAATTTTATTTGATAAATATTCTTCTAAATCTGTTATTTTAATTCTTTCTTGTTCCATTGTATCTCTATCACGTATAGTAACACATTCATCTTCTAACGTTTCAAAATCTACTGTTAAACAGAACGGTGTTCCTATTTCATCTTGTCTTCTATATCTTTTTCCTATACTTCCTGCTTCATCATACTCACATCTATATTTTTTAATTAAGCTTCTATATACTTCTTCTGCTTTTTCAGATAATTTTTTTGATAGAGGTAATACTGCTACTTTAATTGGAGCAAGGAATGGATGTAGTTTCATTACCACTCTTGTATCTCCTTCTGAGATTTCCTCTTTATTGTATGCCTCTGATAAAAACGCAAGTACTAATCTATCAACTCCAACTGAAGGTTCAACACAATATGGAACATATTTTTTATTATTATCAAGTGGATCTGTATATGTAAAGTCTTCTCCTGAATGTTCCATGTGTTGCTTTAAGTCATAATCTGTTCTGTCAGCTATTCCCCAAAGTTCTCCAAAACCAAATGGATATCTGTATTCAATATCTGTTGTTCCAACACTATAGAATGATAATTCTTCTGGCGAATGGTCCCTCATTCTTAAATTTTCTTTTTTAATTCCTAAATCTATTAACCAATTCTCACAATATTCTTTCCAATATGAAAACCATTCAAGGTCTGTTCCTGGTGCACAGAAAAATTCTAACTCCATTTGTTCAAATTCACGTACTCTAAATATAAAGTTGCCTGGAGTTATTTCGTTACGGAATGATTTTCCTATTTGAGCAATACCCATTGGCATTTTACTTCTAGTCGTACGTAATACATTTTTATAATTTACGAATATACCTTGTGCTGTTTCTGGTCTTAAATGTAATTCTGATTGACTATCTTCAGTTACTCCTTGGAAAGTTTTAAACATAAGATTAAACTTCCTAATATCAGTAAAATCTTCTTTTCCACACTTTGGACATTCTATATGATTTTCTGATATAAAGGATACCATTTTTTCATCTGACCAACCATCTACAACAGCTGTTTCATCTTTTTCACTTAACCAATCTTCTATTAACTTATCCGCTCTATGCCTTGTCTTACATGCTTTACAATCCATTAACGGATCAGAAAAACCACCAACATGACCAGATGCAACCCATACTTTAGGGTTCATTAATATTGCTGAATCAAGTCCCACATTATATCTTGACTCATCAACAAATTTTTTCCACCAAGCACGTTTAACATTGTTTTTAAACTCTACTCCTAAAGGCCCATAGTCCCATGTATTTGAAAGTCCTCCATAGATTTCAGAACCTGGGAATACATATCCCCTGTTTTTACATAGTGCCACTAATTCTTGCATTGTTACTTCTTTCATAATTTTTCTCCTTTTAAATTTATCTTTTAACGTTTACTATTTTAATACAAATTAAGGTTAATTACAAGTGTTATTAACCTTATTCCCTTTCTTTCATTGAGAGTTCTACCTTTTGCATATTATCCTCCTTAATTTTAAATGATGTTTTTAATTATATCATTTAAGAGAACAAATTTTTATTGGTTGGGACATTTTCTCATTTCATTACTTAAGACATTATCACATTTCTTTCATAAAATATAAAAACTAAAAAACTAAAAACTTGACAAAACTATAATGTTCTTATATAATGTTTACGTAATATTTAAGAGTTTCCTTATAATTATATAGGTTGTTTAATATTTTTTAGGAGGGTTATTTATATGTATCGTATAAATACTTTTAAAGCATTAGTCTTAGGTAAAATTTCTCGGAAAAGAAATGGTTCTTTAGTTCTTCATGCAGCGTTGTATGAAACAAATAAAAAAATAGTCATAGATCTAACAGATTATTTATTTGATACTTTTGGTCGTACTAAATTTACTAATTTTGAATTAGAGCAAATATCTGCAGCTATTCCTAATACATTAAAAGTTTCGAATTACGGTAGCATTTGGCTACCAACCTCCTTTATCATCAAAGGTGTATGCTTTTGATGAAAATAATATTTTTTGGCAAGGGCGTATGGGTTTCCATACGCTCTTGTACATTTGTTTTTATACTACATTATATTCTACTGCTCTTATAATTCTATTTATAATGCTAATCCCAAGACCTTTTTCTTCTATGCCTTCTACAATATAATATGTTGCATCTTCTTTATCGATTTTTCGTAATAAATGAAAAATGTTCCTTGATATTTCTTTTAAATCGTTTTTACTTCCCATATTAAATATTTTATTTATATTAGAATAATTATTATACTTAGCTGTCTCTATACTTTCCCTACTAGCAAGAATAATTATTTTTTCATCTTTTTTTGTTTTAATTTCTTTAATTACTTTTTCGATTATATCTTTATCTTTCTCCCATTTTATTAATACTCCTGGAATACTAGGTGCATAATGTTTGTATTTCATTCCCGGTGAAGATACAGTTTCAATTTGAGATACCTTTTTAAATATCTTTTCATCATATTTAACATTTGAGCATATCTTAGATATATCTTCTATGGTTATACTTCCTGGCCTTAAAATTATTACTTCATTTTCTTTTACTGTTACAACAGTAGATTCTATTCCATAATTTGAACAGCCACCATCTATTGCATATAGTTGTTTATCTTTAAATTCTTCTTCTATATCTTCAAGTCTTGTACCACTTGGCTTTCCTGATATATTTGCACTAGGAGCTGCGATTGGTACTCCCGCTGTAGATATAAGTTCTATTGCAACTTTACTCTCTGGCATTCTTATTCCTATCGTATCTAATCCTGCTGTAACTTCATATGGTACTTCTTGCTTCTTTTTTAAAACTATTGTAAAAGGACCTGGCCAAAATGCATCCATAAGTTTTTCTTCTAATTTAGAATAACTCTTAACTAATTTATTTAGCATACTTTTACTTGATATATGTACAATCAGCGGATTATCTTTGGCTCTTTCTTTTATTTTAAATATTTTACTTACAGCTACCTTATCAAGTGCATTTGCTCCTATTCCATAAACAGTTTCTGTTGGAAATACAACTATATCTCCTTTTTTGATTAGTTCTGCTGCATAATGTATATTTTCACTATTATTAATTAATTTATTCATTCTTTATCTCCATCAAACAAAAACCACATAAATGTATGCTTCATTTATGTAGTTCTAACATCTATTTTAATTTTATTATAATATCTTTAATTATTCCTGTTTCTTGTTCCCCTGTCTCCATGTTCTTAATTGTTAAAGTGTTTGTTTTTATTTCGTCTTCACCTATAAATATTACGTAAGGGATTTTAAGTTTGTTAGCGTAGTTTAGCATACTCTTAGTTGTTTTTCTGTTATAACAAACTTCTGCATTTATTCCTTCACTTCTAAGGTCACTAGCAATTTTAAATGCAAAACTTAAATCTTCTATCATAGGTACTATTAAAACCTTTGCTGTTGAAGCCGCTTTTGTTGATATAACATTATTCATTTTTAAATATGTGAACAACCTTGATAAACCTATAGAGATTCCCACTCCTGGAAGTTTCTTGTTTGTATAATATTCTGCTAAATTATCATATCTTCCTCCCGAACAAATGCTTCCAAGTTCTGGGTAATCCATAAGTACTGTTTCATATACTGTTCCTGTATAATAATCTAAACCTCTTGCTATTTTTAGATCTATCATGTAGTTTTGTTCTGGAACATTAAAAGCTTTTACAGCATTAGTTACTTGCTCTAATTCTAATATTCCTTCATTAAACATTTTAGAATTAATATTAAAGTTTTTTAGTTTTATAATTGTCTCTTCATTATTTCCTTTAATATTAATAAATTTTAATATTTCATTTGCTTTTTCATCTGATATTTGTATTTCTTTAAGCAACTCCCTAGTAGCATCTTCTCCTATTTTTTCATATTTGTCTATTAACCTTAGTATTTCTGTTATTTTATCTGTTAATTCTAAATAATCAAAAAAACCATTTAATATTTTTCTATTATTAATTCTAATTAGAAATCTTTCAAATCCAAGGTCTTTAAATGTTGTATATATTATTGATGGTATTTCCGCATCATTTAATATATTTAATTCTCCATCACCAATAATATCAATATCACATTGATAAAATTCACGGTATCTTCCTTTTTGCGGTCTTTCTCCCCTATATACCTTTCCCATTTGATACCTTCTAAATGGAAATGTTAAACTTCCATAATTTATCGCCACATATTTTGCCAAAGGAACTGTTAAATCAAATCTCATTGACATATCAGTATCCCCTTTTGTAAATCTATATATTTGTTTTTCTGTTTCCCCTCCGTGCTTTAGCAAGAAGTACTTCAGATGCTTCTAAAACTGGTGTATCAAGAGGTATAAATCCAAATTTTTCATATGACTTTCTAACACTATCATACATTTTATTAAATAATATTTGTTCATCTGGTAATAATTCTAAAAAACCAGGTAAAGTTCTTGCTTTTATTTTTTCTATCTTTTGCATAACATTACTCATCTCCTATTGCCTTTTATTCTTTGTAATATATTATCATATAACTTAGATAAAATCTAGATTATTTAAAAAGAAAATAAGAGGCATAAATATATACCCCTTATTTACTATATTAATCTATTCTTGTTACTTCAAGAATTTCTACTCTCTCACCATTAAAAAAAATTACTTCTCCTACTTTTTTACCTAATATTTTAATAACTATAGGTGCTTCTACTCCAAGTGCAAAATCATTATATCCTCTTTGATTCATACCATGAATTTCATATTTTTCTGTGGTTCCACCAAAATCTAAAACAACACTTGTACCTATTATTACTGTCAATCCATCATGATTTTTGTAAAAGTCTTCATCTTCAACTTTCACGAAATTTCTTAGCTTTCCATCAATTTTAGATATTTCATTCGGAATATCATAGTTGATTTTTTTTAATAACATAATACAATTTTCTTCCTTTATATCCTCTTTACTTATAGAGTTTCTTTCCACCAGTAATTTTCTTTGCTCTTCCTTAAGAAGCTTCTTTTTCTCCTCTAAAAAAAGAATATCCTTTGATGTTAAATATACCTCTTTAGTCCGTATTGACATTGAATTATCCTCCTTGATGTTATTAATTTAATACTCTCCTTTTTTGGCTATTATCCTCCTTTAATGAAATTAATATTATTAAATACTAAACATATATTATATGTTGCTCTACTATTCTACCTTTGTATACATAAAAAGTCAAGTACTATGTAGCACTTGACTTTTATATAATGTTTTTTATCTTTATTCTCTTTAGTAGCCTGTTAACTCCAGCAACGGATATATATGATGATAAGCAAATCCAAAATCCGAATTAAGTCCATTATCTTTATTAAATATATTTAATTTTTTTTCCACATCTTTTAACATACTTGTTATATATGGATATGTATACTCATAATCTTCTGCTATATATGTAGGAACTAAGTCTGGTCTATTTATTTTAGCCTCTGCTTCTGCTTCAAATACACTTAAATCAACACCCACTATATAATCCTTTTTATATTTTTCTAATCTTTCTAGTACTGATTCTGTAAGAGTTATAGTTGTTCCATCACCAAAGGTATACTTTCCTTTATTGTCTAAGCTTAAAAAAATGTTGTTTGCGTTTGTTGTATAATCCATAAATGTAATTTCATCTGCTAATTTTATTACTTCCTCTGCTATATTTTTTTCTACTCCATCATGTATAGCTGTATATCTATCCCACCAAACAGGAATATCATATCCAATAGTAATGTTTTTACCTTTAGAATAATTATATACTTCTGTTATAAAGTCTAAATAACTAGTTCTACAAATGTTACTTTTTGCTGCATCACCTTGACCATCCACCCATTGTGAATTTGCATATGGTTCAACATCATAATGTATTCCTCTTATCTTAGAATCGTAACTCGCATTTTCATTATACTCTGTAATTGCATCAATTATTGAATTAACCGAAGAAGGACGTATTTCTTCAAATACAAATTGTGGATCCCCATATAATGCATATACGTACATATCTCTCTTATATGCCTCTTTGATAAAATTAGTATATCTATCGGTCTTATCTATATCTATAGGAATATATATAATATTTACATTTAATTCCTTTAACTTATCTAAAACTCTTTTGGTTTCCAATGGATTATCTACATATTTAATTTCTTCTGGAATAGTAGAATTACACCAAAACCAAACAGCTATTACTTTTTTTATATCTTCTAATTCATTTTTTTCTATTTCAATAACAGTATTTAGTTTTTTAGAAAAAATATAACTTTTTTTAGGATCAGTTTTAATATTTAATTTATCTGTTTCTATTTTATAAAAAAAATCTAAAGGTGATAAATTAGTTCCAATTTTACTTTCAATATATGTTTTTAGATTACCAGAAAAAGGACTAGCAAAAGGTGTAGACCTTATACAATTTTCTTCTGTGGTAATCTTGCTATAATTAAGAGCCTCATGTATTGTTGATTCATTATTTAGTCTTACTGAATCTGATGTTTTATTAATTAAATCATTATTTGTAATTGATAATATTATCGCTGATGCTAAAATTATCATAATTATTATTGTAATAAGTAATACTATTAATGATATTCCCTTTATTTTATTTGTTTCCATATGATTTCCTTTTCTCTCTTAAATTTATAATTCTGTTTATGATTTATTATCTTCAAGTGGAATGTTTATTATAAATTCTGTTCCTTTACCTGTTTCAGTGTTAAAAGATATTTCACCACCAAATGAACCTTTTATAATAGAATAGGCTAAATATAATCCAAAGCCTGTACCAGATACACCTTTAGTTGTAAGTATATTTTTAAATATATGTTCTCTAACTGTTTCTGGTATTCCTCCTGCATAATCCTTGATTTTAATAATTGCATGATGGCTTTCATCTATATACGACTTTATATCTATAGTTCCACCTTTGCCTTCATAAGCTTGAATTGCATTAATTATAAGATTTGTAATTACTTGACTTAATTTTGCTTGTTCTCCTTTTATTATTATTTCATTTATAATATCAACATTTAAAACTATATTGTTTTTCATAAGCTCGTTGTTTATTATTATTCTTGTATCTTTAATTAAATCTGATATTTTAATATTTACCTTGATATTAGTTCCGATGTTTCTTATTTGATTTCTCATACTATTAACAAGTGTAATTATTTTATCTGCACATCTATCCATACTTCCTAATAAGTTTATTTCATCACTAGATGTTACTCTCTCTTTTAACATTAATATACCACTCTTAATTGCTGCAATAGGTGTATTAATATCATGGGCAACTCCTCCAGCAAGTTCTCCCAATATTATTAGGTTTTCATTTTTTGTCATTTTCTCTATTTCTTTTTTTTGTTGAGTTATATCTCTAAAATATAATAGTGATGCTACGTATTCATTTCCGTTTTTAGCTTTAACTGGTTGTATATCAATTTCAAAATCTCTAGTTAAGTTATCCCTCACGATTTTATATTCTCTTACTACAGAACCTTTTGTTTTTTTACTTTCTTCAATATCTACTTTTAATTTTTCTATGTCTATTATATTTTTTTCCTCTATTGCATCAAATAAATTGCTATTATTACTAAGCCCTAACATTTTACCAAATGTGTTTTTAAATGATTGGTTCATATCTGCTATTGTTCCGTCATCACTTACTACAACAAAGCCATCAACCATTGTATCTATAATTGTTCTAAACGCTACTGGTGTAACATTTAATGCTTTGAATTTAATTATGGCTAATCCAAAACAAATAATTGTAGCAGTAAACATTATTGGTGTAATATATACTGTAAGTTTTATTATCCCTATTGTAGCCAATATATTTGGAATTAATGGGAATAAACATCCTAATATTATAAGTGCTGTTTGTCTAGAGAAAAAACCAGATTTTTTTAAAGATGTTTCTATAAGTAAAATCATACTAATTATCATACAACTATATGAATATATTGAATATATTATAAATAGTGGGCCAAATTCTGTAGAATTTATATTTATAGAATAAGTTCTATAAAATAAATGGTGAATATCGTTTGTCCATAAAACTATTAAAAAAAATACTGGTATGCAAATAAGAACATTATTCTTTTTTAATATTTTTTTACTTCTATATGATATTGAAAATATTATAAATAGTGGGCCTATAAACATTCCACCTATATATGATATATATTCATAATATATTAATGGAATATCATAGATTCCTCCTAAAAACACTTGTAATATAATTCCACTTAATTGAATTATTAATGCTATTAGTAAATACAAAAGCGTTTTATATTCCAGTTGTTTGTTTTCTTTAGTTCTTATATAATATGTAAACACTATAAGAACTAACAATGATATTAATAATAATGTTTTTATTACCATTTATTCCTCCTTGTTTGGACTAATAATAAAATTTGCTTTTATTAAATAACTAAAATATTTTTTAATATAGTTCTCGTCCAATTTCTCCCATCTGAACTTTAAATTATTTAAATATCTTTTTGTTATATCTGATTTTACTATTATATTTGAAGTATACTTTATTTCTTGATTCCTATCTAAGTCTATTATAATTCCTGTAATATTTTTATTTTTTTGTTCTATTAACTTATGTAATTTGTTTTTAAATTCAAGTTCTGTTACTTCTTCTATTTTAATATTTAATTCTTTTATAATTTGTAGCAATTCTCTCATATATATATGATTGTCATTAAATATATGTAAAATTCTATAATCACAATTATCATATAATGCTCTGACAATTATGTCTGCTGCTTGATCAATAGGGCTCATTTCAATATATACATCTTTAAATTTATTTGGTATCATCTCAAGTTCTACAAAAGCCTTAATTCTATTTACAAATGCATTTTCTTCTATGTTAGGTTGGAATTTTCCATCTGTATATCTTCCTGTTAAATTCCCCATTCTCATTATTGTCAAGTTAAGGCCTTCCTCACATAATTTTAAAAGTTCTACCTCTGCAATGTATTTACTATATACATATCCATTGTATAATTTTTGTTCAATAAACAATTCATTTTCACTATAATTAACTTTTTCTTCAAACTTTTGTTCTATCTGACCAGTCTCTAACATATTTCCGCATACACTTAATGTAGATACATGATATAAATGCATTTTATTTTTAATACATAATTTTGCTAGATTAATAGCTACTTTTACGTTCATTTTTAGAAATAAATCTCTTTCTGCAAAGTGTTTTACAACAGCAGCGGAGTTTATTACACTTCCTATATTATTAATGTTTTCCACTTTACTAAATATGGTTTCTTCTAATATGTCCCCCTCAATCACTATAATTCTTGTGCCAAAAAAACCTTCATACTTGTTTTTAAAAAAGAATTTCATTCTTTCTTTTAACCTTGTTTCTCCAGTAATACCGTTTTTAGCCCTTACAATACAATAAATCTTTCTGCTTTTTGAGGTATCTACCATATTGGAAAGAATATGCGCTCCTAAAAAACCAGTTGCACCTGTAAGTAATACATCTTCTTTATTATTGTTTTTTTTATTTTTATTTTTTATTGCATTATTTATTTTATCATAATTATAATTTGATATATTATACATTTCATCTAACTGATTTGGTAATTTGTTTGACAATTTTCTAATTGTTCTATAATTATACAAGTCAGCATAGGTATAACTATATTGTTTCTGTGAAGACTTCATAACAAATTCAGTAGCAAGTATTGAATCTCCACCAATATCAAAAAAATCATCGTCTATCCCAAACTCTTCTTTTTTTAACAGACTCTTCCAGATAGAAAAAAGACTTTTTTCTAGTTCTGTTTCAGCTTTAGATTTTTCTTTCTTTTTAGTTATTTTAATGTTTTTTAACGCACCTATATCTACTTTTCCGTTTATGTTTAAAGGAATTTCTTCTAAAAACACTATAACTTCAGGCACCATATAATTTGGCAAATCTTTTTTAAGTTTATTTTTGATATCCTCTTCCTTATATTTAAACGTATCATCCTTTAAAATAAATGAATTTATTCTTTTCTTTTCATTATCAAAAATCACATACGCATCTTTTATTCCTTCTATTTTTATAATATTATTTTTAATTTCTTCAAGTTCAATTCTATAACCTCTAATTTTTATTTGGTTATCTATTCTGCCTCTATATAAAAGGTTCATATCGTGATTTAGTTTTACTAAGTCTCCTGTTTTATATACCATATATTTAGAATTTTCATCGTTTAAAAATAGTTTTTTTATAAGTTTTTCATTATTAACATAACCTTTACCTAACCCATACCCCCCTACTACTAATTCTCCGATTGCATTCATTGGTAATATTTTATTGCATTTATCATATACATAACAAATACTATTACTAATTGGTTTTCCTATTGGAACTTCTTTACTAATATCTTTATGGTTTTTCAATGTATATGTAGTAGATATGACAGCATTTTCTGTAGGTCCATATGCATTTATCAAACAAGTGTTTTTACATTTATCTAAAACTCTTTTACCAGCTTCAACGGGAAATACTTCTCCTCCTGTTATTAAATATTTTATATTTTTAAACACTTCTGGTTTGTACATTGCAAACTTGTTAAAAACAGATGTTGTTAAAAGCATAACATTAATATTATTATTATTTATATAATCTTCGAAACTCTCTGGGTTTAGTAATGTCTCTTTATTTATTACATGAAGACTTGCACCATTTAAAATAGCTGACCATAATTCGAATACAGATGCATCGAAAGCAATAGTACCTGATAACAATACTTTATCTTCTGGTAATATATTAATGTAATTTGTATTTTTCACCAATCTTACTACTCCCCCATGAGAGTTCATAGTTCCTTTAGGAAATCCAGTTGTTCCAGATGTATACATTATATATGCTAAATCATTTTTTGTAACTTTAATGTTTATCTCTGCATCACTACTAGTAGCAAACACTTCTGAATTTCTATTTACTGATATATATTCAATATTAAAATCCTTGTTAATATTTGTATTGTTAATTATTTTTTCTTTTGAAAGTATAATTTTAGCATTACTATCTTTTAGCATGTATTTAATTCTATTTTTAGGTAGCTCATAATCTATTGGTATATAATTCCCTCCTACCTTTAATACTGCAATTATTGAGACAATAAGTTCTTCTGTCTTATCAAGCATTATTGCTATTGTATCCTTTTTAGTAATACCTTTTTGTAATAATACATTAGCCAGCTGATTAGATTTTTTATCTAATTGTAAATATGTAAGTACCCTATCCTTGTATATAACAGCTTTTTGATAGGGATATTTTTTAACATTTTCTCTAAATGTTTCTAATATATTATCAAACTCAAGAGTACTCTCTTCTTCGTTCATTTTAGTTATTAACATGCTTTTTTCTTTTTTATCTAGCATTTCAATATCTTTTAATAAATTATATTTACTTTCTATCATGCTGTTTATAACATTTTCGATATGCTTTACTAAAGCCTTTATTGTTTCTTCCTTATATAAATCCGTACAATATTCAGCTGATATATCAAAACTATTATTTGTAGGAATAACTTGTAGTGTTAAATCGAATTTGGAAGTATGTGTGTCAATTTCATTTATTCGAACAGCAGTGTTTCCAAAATTCAATTTTGGATATCCTAGATTTTGATATGCATACATAATGTTAATTACTGTTTCACTTTTTATATCCATCTTTGGTATAAGTTCTTCTATTGGATAACAATCATTTTCTATAATATTTATTATGTCTTTTTTTGTGTTTTTCAAATATTCTTTTATTTGAATATCCCAATTTATTTTATCTAAATGTGGCATTGTCTTTACGAACATACCTATTACATCCCTGTATTCATATTCATTTCTCCCAGATGTAGCAATTCCAATTGTTATTTCGTCACTATATGTATATTTTGATAATACAATTTTGATTGCAGACAGAAAAAGAGTATTTGGGGTGCAACCATTATTTTTACAGAAATCTAGTATTTTAGAGCCTAATTCAGATTTAATTTTTCTAATATATTTTCTTCCATTAAAACTTCTGATTTTATTTCTCGTGTAATCTGTTTCTAACGAGGTTGAGGAAAATCCATTAGAAAGTCTTTTTATAAAATATTCTTCTGCATTTTTATATTTAAAACTATCTTTAATATTAATAACATCATTTAAATAATCAAAAAAATCATTTGTTTTTTCTGGTTCTTTATTATTGTTATAATATTCTTCTAGTTTTTTTAAAAATATATTAATTGATACACCATCAAAAATTATATGATGACCATCAAACAATAAGTAAATGTGTTTTTCTGTAATAAATATAGCAATCCTAATTAATTCATCTTCTAATATGTTAAAAGGTTTTATAAAGTTTTCTTTTGCTTCAAAATATTCTTCTTCTGTTTTCTTAAATATTTTAATTTTAAAATCCTTTTTATTGTATTTTAACATTGCTTCAGAATCTTTCATTACTATATTACATTTTAAAATAATATTATTATTTACTAATTCTTCTATTGCTCTAATTATTTTTTCTACATTTACTGTCTTGTCCATTACAAGTTCACCCGGCATATTATAAACTGTGCTGTTTGAATTCATTATATATGATGCAAATATTTGCTTTTGATTTGGTGATAACCTGCATATTTTTTCAGTATAACTACTTTTTGTAACTCTTGGTACTCTTTTACTTTCATCAACTAATTTGGCTAATCCCCTTATAGTTATGTCCCCTAATATTTTTTTAACTGATAAATCAATTTGAAATCTGTTGTTTATTTCAGTTACAAGTCTTATTATATGAAAAGAATCCATACCAATATAAATTAAATCTTTATCTATACTTATATTATTATCTTCAATATAACTTTCAATAATATTCAAAATAACTGTTTCTGTTTCTGTTTCTGGAAAAACAATTTTTTCTTCTCTATTATTATCTTTTGTCTTTATCTTTTCAAGTTCTTTTTTGCTTATTTTTCCAGTCAAAGTTAGCGGGAATTCCTCTAATCTTATAATTCTACTTGGCACCATATACTTAGGTAAACTTTTAGAAAGATGTTTACCTAACTCTATCGAAGTTATTTCTATATCTTTATCTATTAAAGTATAATAAAGATTTATTTTTTCATCATTATTTAGAATTGCTGCTGCATTTTGAATGTTTTTATAGCTTCTGGCTTTTATTTCTATTTCTTCCAATTCTATTCTTAATCCATGTATTTTTATTTGACCATCGTTTCTTCCATAACAAAATACATTTCCATCAAAACTAAACTTGCAAATATCACCTGTCCTATATTCTAGTTTACCACTAGATATTTTGAACATTTTATTTGTAAGTTTTTCATTATTAATATATCCATTACATACTCCATCTCCTGAAATATATAATTCTCCAGGAATTCCTATTGGTAAAAGTCTTTCTTTTAAATCTTTAATATAAAATTGTGTATTTGATAATGGCTTTCCTATCGTTATTTTTTTCTCATCAGTAACATTTATAAAACTTGAAAATATTGTTGTTTCTGTAGGTCCATACCCATTATAAACTTGTATTCCCATGCTACTTATGTCTTTTTTTAAATCATATGGTAACTTTTCGCCTGCCAATACAACTTTTTTAAGGTCTTTTAGTTCCGATATATCTTTTAATAAAGAAATTATAAATTTCATTCGTGAC
Source organism: Clostridia bacterium (assembly GCA_028686615.1). Lineage (GTDB taxonomy): Bacteria > Bacillota > Clostridia > TANB77 > CAG-465 > CALXJE01. Next base: position 43,756 of record JAQUBQ010000001.1, read on the forward strand.
GGTGTTGATTGCATCATATCAATATTGTACTGTTTTATTAAGTTAACAATCAATTTGCTGATTCTCTGTTCATCTTCATTTGCTATAACAACCTTTTTGCCTAACAATAGTGGAATAATGGCTTCAAATATAAATATGTCAAAACTTATTGTAGTTATTGATAATATAGCATCAATATTTTTAAACACTTCATTACTTTTAAAATGCTTAAAAAAGTTCATTAAACTTTTATTTTTAATTTTAGCACCCTTTGGGTTTCCTGTTGTCCCTGATGTATATAATATTAAAAAGTTATCTTCTGATTTACTAACTATATTTAAATTGTTTTTTTCTATAGTTGTATCTATTATTTTATTAATTTGATTTTGATTAAGAATAACTTTAACATTACTATCTTTAAGCATATAATTTATTCTCTCTTGTGGCAAGCTTGGATCTATTGGTAAATATGCAGCACCTGCTTTTAATATACCTAATATTGAAATCATCATTTCAAATCCTCTATTGCACATTACTGCTATGACATCATTAGATTTTATATTATTACTTAGTAAATAGTTCCCTATTTTATTTGATCTTTCATTAAGTTCTTTATATGTCATTTCTTTGTTTTCAAATACAAGTGCTACTTTTTCTTTACTACTATTTGCTTGTTTTTCAAATATTTTAATTAATGTTTCTTTTTTATTGTAAATTTTAAAAGTATTATTAAATTCATATATTATTTTATTTTTTTCTTCTAAAGTCATTATTTCAATATTTTCAATTATCTTATTATTAGTTATTCCATCTTTAATAATTTCTAATATTCTAGAAGCTATATACTCAATTTCTTTTTCTTCAAATAGAGCAACTAAATAATCAAAGTGAACTTCTAATATTCCTGTTTCGTCCATATCCATAATATGAATTGCAAATTCATCTTGTATATCTTCACTATATATCCATCTAGATTTATATTTTTTATCTTCTGCATAATTTGCACGTGCATTTTGATATGAAACCATAGTTTTATATAAATTATCTTTTAAATTATTGTTTTTTCTAAAGTCTTCTAAAATTAATGAGTATGGGTATTTTTGATGTCTAAATAGTTTCATAGATTCTAATGATGATTTTTTACACATGTTTAAGAATGTTTCTGTTTCATCAATTTTAAACCTGACAGGCATTGTACTTACAAACATGCCCATAATCTGTTTTTCTTTAAAATTTGATCTATTTAATATTGGTGTCCCTATGATTATATCTTCTCTCCCCGTAGTTCTGTGAATATATATTCCAAGTGCCGTGATAAAAACAGTGTATGGAGATAGCTTGTTCTCCTTACAGTAATCTTTTAATTTGTTATTAAACATTTCTTCAAGTTTAATACTATATCTTTTTCCTTTTATATCATTGTTGTTTTCTCTGTATTTTAATCCCACTGGTTCTTTAAATCCTTTTAGATATTCTTGCCAAAAGACCCTATCCTTTTGAAACTTTTCAGAACTAATATATTCTTGTTCTGTTTCAATATAATTTATATATGATGACTTTTTTTCTATTATCTCTTTACCAGATAAAAAAGCTTCATAATGTTCTGATAATTGATTTGCAACGTTCCCATATGTCCAAGCATCTGATATCAAATGATGAAGTTTGACAATTATATAACCTTTATCTGATGATTCTTTTACAATTGCAAAATAATACAAAGGACTTTTTATAATTTCAAACGGTTTCATTGCTATTTTTTTCTCTAGCTCATTTTTACATTCTACACTTTTATTAGACATATCAAATACATCAATATTAAAATATTGATACTTTTTTAAATATTGATGTGGTTCTGCATTAATCTCCTCTATTTGTAAATTCAATCCGTTCATTAAGCTCAACCATTTTATTTATTACTTTATTGCATATTTCTTCATTGAATCCTTCTAATATTTCAAATACTCCTACTATATTATTTATTGATGTTTTTTCAAAAAATTTTTCAATAAGATATATGTTTTTTTGTGGAAACGTTAAATCATATTTTTTCATATATTAAACCACCTTTTGTAAGTTACAAAACCCTCTTAAAACAATATTAGTATATCAAAACAAAATAACTAGTGCAAGTTTCTGTAACTATTTCTGTTTTATTGTTTTCTTTTGTTTTATAATGACATATTAGTGTTTTTAAAAACACCTATTCCATATTATTTTCAATGTATTCTTTTATTTGTGGTGGCAACAAATTTATATTTTTGATCTCCTCTTTATTAATTATTTTTATGTGATATGTTCCATATTTCTTTCTGTATTCTTCTGAGTTGTTTGAAAACTCTTCTCCCGTTCCTGTTCCAATTCTACCAGCCATATATTTACCTTGAAAAAAATATTCTTCTGCCTCTTCTTTTTCAAAGAAAAAAATCATTTCTCCTAACTCAATATCTATTCCTATTTCTTCTTTTATTTCCCTTATTGCTGCATTTTCTATAGTTTCTCCTTCATCAACTCCACCACCTGGAATAACATAATATTCTTTTAGTTTGTCATCCACTATTTTTTTCCTATAAATTAGTATAATCCCACTTTCACATTGAATTATTACTGCCGCTCTTTTTCTTTTCATCTATTTACCTCCATGCACCCCATTAAAATACATTTAAAAAAACTCTAAATATATTTATATCCGTGAATATCATTAGTATAATTCCTATTAACACTATTGTAACAATCATGCTAATTATATTTTTTATATTTTCATTAATTTTCATTTCACTCGTTTTTTCATATATTTTATAATCATTATCTACATGGTACATATTGTCATTAATTCCTGTTTCCATTTCATATTTTTCTTCTAAAATATTATTAGCACCAATATTTTCTAAATATTCTTTTATAGCCTCATTTTTGTTTTTTATTACTCTTTTTAAATATTCATTTTCTTCTTTTATAGTTTGCAATAACAAATTGTTACTTTCTATTAATTCATTGTCATATGTCTTTTTCTTTTCTTTATTACCAAGTACTTCATATGCTTCATTATATTCCTTAATCCTAAGTTCTGCTTTTTCTTTTTCTATTCCTTCAAATAAATCAGGATGATTTCTTTTCACATGCATGCGAAATACCTTTTTAATGATTTCATCTGATGCTTTTTCATTTAATTCTAAAATCTCATAATAATTCTTCATATCTAATACCCTTTTTCTTTTTTAAGTATATTTCAAATTCTAAATATTGTCAATTTATGCATTAATAAATATGTAATTATATATTTTATTTATAATCTTGATAATTTATAATATAGTGATATACTTTATATATAAATAAATGTTTAGGAGGTATAATTTAATGAAAAAAACGATTTTTTATAAATGTAAATCTTGTGACAACTTTTTCTTAACAGTAAATGATGGTAAGGTGAATCCAGTTTGTTGCGGAGAAAAAATGGAAGAATTAATTGCTGGAACAATAGATGCTAGTTTTGAAAAGCATGTACCAATGGTTAATATAAAAGATAACCTTGTTACTGTTGATATTGGTTCAGTTCCACATCCTATGATTGAGGAACACAGAATAGAATGGATTTATGTTGAAACTAAAAAAGGTGGACTTCTAAAAAGACTTGACATAGGGGCAGAGCCAAAAGAAATATTTTCAATTATAGAAGATGAAGTAACTGCCGTATATGAATATTGTAATTTACACGGTCTTTGGGAATTTGTTATATAAAATATAACTTATTAATATAATAAAAACAAGCTTAAATATATAAGCTTGTTTTATAATATGATTTTTATTAATTTAAGTCTACTTCCTAATCCTCTTTACTGTTCATTATTGTTAAGAACTCTTCTGTTTCAATCGTCTCTTTCTCTAATAGTGCTTTAGCTACTTCATACAATTTGTCTAAGTTTTCTGTTAATATTTTTTCTGCTTTTTCTTTTGCCATTTCCATTATTTCGCCACATGCAACATCCACTTTATACATAATGGTTTCGCTAAATTCTTTTTCTTCATAGCCTGTACTTGTGTATGACATAAGTGGCAAACTATCAGACATTCCATATTTTGTGACCATATCCCTTGCAATTTTACTAGCTCTTGCAATATCATCTTGTGCACCTGATGAAACATCTTGTAAAATTAATTTTTCAGCTACATTTCCTCCTAAAAGTGAAACAATTCTTTTTTCTAGTTCTTTTTTTGAAGTGTACATGAGTTCTTCTTCAAAAGTATACATTGTATAACCACCTAAATTTGCTCTTGGAACAATAGATATCTGCTTAACAGACATTGCTCCTCCCAAAAAATGAGAAACTATAGCATGACCACTTTCATGATAAGCAGTTATTAGTTTATCTTTTGAGTTTATAACTGTGCTCCCTTTTGCTGGGCCAATAAGCACATTGGTTATTGCTTGATTAAGATCTTCTGTTGTTGAAAACTTTTTATCTTTTTTAATACTTATTAGCAATGCTTCGTTTATAAGATTTTCTATATGTGCTCCTGTAAAACCAGTTATTTTTTTAGCAATCATTTCCCAGTCAACGTCCATCTCAAAAGCTTTTCCTCTGGCATGTAATTTTAAAATATCTTCCCTTGCTTTTTTATCAGGATAGCCCACTTTAATGTGCCTATCAAATCTCCCCGGTCTTAGCAAAGCAGAGTCTAATGTTTCTGCCCTATTTGTAGCAGCAATCACAACAACAGTTTCATCACTATTAAAACCATCCATTTCAACAAGAATCTGATTTAATGTGTTATCATCGTCCTTATGACTTCTCCTACTTCCTCTTTTGCCCCCTATTGCATCTATTTCATCAATGAATATAATAGCAGGACCGTTATGCTGTCTTGCCTCTTTAAATAAGTTTCTAACTCTTTGTGCTCCAACTCCAACATATTTATCCACAACATCAGGTGCTGCAATGCTATAAAAAGGGACATTTGCTTCCCCTGCAACAGCTTTTGCAAGCAATGTCTTGCCTGTACCAGGTTCTCCAGATAATAATACTCCCCTAACTATTCTTGCACCTTTTTCCCAGTATTTTTTAGGATTTTTTAAATATTCTATAATATCTTGTAATGATTCTTTTTCTTCAACCAAGCCTGCAATGCTACTAAAATTTGTTTTTTTAGTTTTAAAGTCCTGAGTCTTTTTAGTTTTACCAAAGTTTGTATTACCAAATGTGTTTTTAGTAAGTTTCCTAAGATATACCACTATAAAAATTGCCGGTAATAAAGTTAAAAGATTTATATTTGAAGCTGCTTTTTTCTTAATTACTGCAAATTCTAGTAACCCTTCTGTAAGATATGGCTGTAATGTCTCTGTTATGCTGCTTTCACTTGGTATAATTGTAAAAACATTTTTTATTTGATTAGAATCATCCATATATTTAATATCTATAGTTTGCCGTGTTTCTCCTAATACAACTTGCTTTACTCTATCTTTTGATAGTATATTTATAAACTCTGAGTATAGAATCTCTTCCTTTACTTCTAAGTTTTGCATACTTATGATTAAAAAGATTATCATAAATATAAGAAAACCTATAGAAAGTATACTCTTTAAAAAACTGCCTTTATCTAACCGTTTTAAAAAGCTAATTATATGATTCATAAAAATCACCTTTCCTTTAATATTTTTTCATTGCAATTAAAATTATTTTTTTGCTCTCCTTCTCCATTATATTTAAATGAGTTTTTATCAAATATTTCTTTGGTATTATATCATGCATTAGTTAAAAAGTCTACATAATTCTTTTGATATTATTATCTGTTTGTTTTTAATCTTATTTCATTAAATCTTCAAGGGATACTTTCACTTCAAACGACCCAAGCACGTATGGAGCTACTTGGTACTTCTCAAATAAAACTAGCATATCCTTCCCATCAAATGCAATATCTAAAAAATTATATCTACTTGCTTTAGTTCCATCCTTTAACATATCAATGGCTCCCATTTTTTTAATAGCTTCATTTTGAGACAAATGATTGTATGTATGGTTAGAAAGGTTCACATACAAGTTTTTATATTGCTTTTCAATCATTTCTTGTGTTATAAGTTTATCACTCTTATAATCATAGTTTACTACAAAAAAGTATTCATTTATATGGAACCATTTTGTATCTACTCTAACTACAAATATAAAAGAAACATAGCCGTTCTCTCCCTCAGTAACATAAAAGTTGATATCAAGTTTGTATTTTCCTTTTCGTGCATCATTTTCGTGAGAGTTTGCTTGATATTTTATATCTTTAATATATAAATCTATCTTGTTTTTTATATATGAATTTAATACCTGACTTTTACTCTCTGGATAAAAAACATTTATTTCATATATTTCATTTTTTTCTGTAATGTTTTGAACTACATATAGTTCATCTTGTAATACTTTTTTTATATCTTTGTTTTCTCTAGTACTCTCTAAAACACTTATTACTGGTATATCTTTGTTAAAACCTTTGTTATTTTTACTCAAAACTATCATTAATATATACGTGATTATCAGTAGAATAAATGCTATTATAAAATTCTTTAATCTTTTATTTTCCTTAAACTTCATAAAATATCACCCAATATCATTCTATGAATGTATTAGGTGATATATGTTTTATATTTATCTTCTTTTACTTTTAAATTTTACTCCAATTATCCTTATCATGTTTCCTCATCATAATCTTACGATTAACATTTAATTTCATAAACATCGTATCTGCTAAATGAGTTTCTACGAGTTTAGAATCCATATAACAAACAACAATTATATCATCTACGAAATCTAACATATATTGTATACAAGACATACAAGGAATCCAAGTGCTTTTATATTCTTGTCCTCTTTTTCCCCCTACAACTGCTATTTTTTCAAATTCACTTTCACCTTCTGATATTGCTTTTGCAAATGCTACCTTCTCAGCACACGTTGCAAGTCCACTAATGCTATGTTCAATATTACATCCTGTATATACTTTTCCTGATTTGGTAAGCAAAGCAACTCCTGTAGCAGTATTGGTATACTGGCATATTGCATTTTTTTGTACCCTTTTAGCATATTCCATTAATTCTTCATTTGTCATTTTTATACTCCTTTATTCATTTGTTTATTCTTGGGGCTCAGCTAACACCTCTTTGTATGATATATCTATTTTTTGATTTTTAGGAACTACCTGCACAAAAGTAAGTCCATCATTTAAAACTATTTCTTTACCATTTGGATAATAAAAATATGTTTTTGATTTAGCACTATCCTTTTTCCATGTTATTTCAATGGCTTTTCCATGTGTTAAATAGTATCCATTACCTGTTCCCTCTGTTGTTACTTCTTGCCTTGCAGAACCATCTCCAATTGGATAATTATTTGCCTGCATAACTATAATATTCTTTGCATAATATTGTTCTTTTGTAACTCTATCCATGTGTGGGTTGCCCCTTTGAATACGCATAAAAACTTGTTTCTCTTCATTGTAAACATAAGCTACTCTATGATAATTTGAATATAACATATTTATTTTTTCTACTTCTTTTCCTCCTTCAATATCGTATGGTCTTGCACTATACTCATATATTGATTCAGAAGAAGCTACATTCGTGTAATTTTTACTCTTCATTATTTCTTTTATGTTTTTAATATTAGTAAATGCCGTATGATATCCTGTTCCTTCTCTCCAAAATTTATTTCCATCATATACTTGCCCATTTATATTATTAACATTATTTGAATTTATAAACCTTTCGGCTTGTGGACTCCATCCAAAATGAACATATGCCGCAGAATGTTCTAATGCATATTTTATAAAATAATGCCTAGAACTACGAACTGGTCCTATTTTTGTTGTATCTTTGCCTTTAAATAAAGCCATCATCCTACTTTGACCACCTTCTATAATGATTTCATAAATCATATATGCATCTTGAAGTCCAGCATGTGGCCATGAACCTTGTTCATTATCTATCATTATTGCAATTGGTCTTTCCATCCCCTTAAAAATTTTTACTTCTGGTTCTGGCTCTGGTTCTGGCTCTACTTCTTTTTCTTCTATTTCCTTTTCACCAGGCAACTTTTCTGTTTTATTTCTTCTTTCTAAATATTTGTATGCTCCTATAGATAAGGACACTATAATTAGTAATACAATAAAAACTATTATTTTTTTATTTTTCATAAATACCTCCTAGATTACTTTAATAAATCTGTAAATACAGGATTAATTAAAGTTATTTGATAAACAATAAGTACCAATAATATTCCAAGTAATGCACTAAGAATTACTTGAGAAGTTGATATTCTATCATTTTCTCTTTTAAGCTGACTTATCATAAAACATAAAACAAATGATACCCCACCTACTAATAGGCTTTGAGTTAGTATTAATAAGAACGTTGCTAACCCGTAACTTATAACTATCCTCGCACTTGGGAAGCTTGCAACATAATTTCTTCCCTTACTAAATATTCCTTTTAGTATTACTACAAATAATGCTACTATAAAAAGAATCGCAACTAACATATGCATATCAGAATTTAAAACCTTTTCAAGTAAATCTGTAGAGGCGTCATGTATTTTATCTATAAATAAAAAGTAAGCATTTAGTACTGCTACTATAGACGCGAGCAATACTCCTCCTGCAGCTATATCTTTAGCAGATCTTGCTCTGTCGTCGTATTTATCTGTTATTAAATCCACCATGTATTCTACTGTTGTATTTATCATTTCTGCAAATAAAACAAATCCTATCGTAAGGCAAAGTGTTGCAAATTCCGTTTTAGTAAAGTCAAAAAAGAAGCTTGTACAAAATACTAACACACCTATAATATAATCTATTCTTAAATTCCTTTCCGTTTTAAATGCTTCTATTATTCCATTTAATGCATTTTTAGTTGCTGAAAACCAAGTTTTATTTTTTGTGTGTTTTTCTAGGTTTTCATCAAAACTTTTTGTTTTATCCTGTATATCCTTATTCTCTTTTACATCCATAATATAATTACACTCCCACTACTTTTAATATTTCTTCTTCCATTTTTCTCATATCCTTCTTATCATTTGTCTCTTCATGGTCATAGCCTAACAAATGACAAACCCCATGTGTTATCATGTATAACATTTCTCTATTAAATCCAGTTCCATATTCCTCTGCTTGCTCCTTAATGACATCAGGACAAAGAATAATATCTCCTAACAATATTTCATTTTCTGTTTTTTTAGAAGCTTTACTTTTTAATTCTTCTATTTCTTTATTTTTAAACATGGGAAAAGATAATACATCTGTTTCTTTGTTTATTCCTCTATGCTCATAATTTATTTCTTTTATTTTTTCTTTTATCACTACACCTATTCCTATGTATATTTTCTTTGTTATAATTCCATTTGTTTCTAGGGCATATTTAACTATCTTTTCTATTTTTTCAGAATACTCTTGTATAAATTTATTATACTCTTTAATGTGTATTTCTTCTTCAACATCCAAATAATAATCTATGTTTATTTTCACACTATTCTCCCTTTTTAACAAAAACACCAATCTTTTCTTCTAAATCATATGTAACTTTATACGTTATTCCTTCTTTACTTTTATTTATTTCTACAATCTCATTACTTATTATCTCATTATTTTGTGTTTTTTCTTTCCTATATTTCTTATATTCTTCTACTAGAATTTTCATTATTTTTTCTTCATTTCGATTAATACTTTTCATCTCATATTCTTTAAATTCAAGCATCGTAACTTCAAATACTTTTCCTAATAGATTGAGTGTTTTACTTTTTTTGATTTTATCATAAACATAATCTTTTGGCAATTGTTTAAGCTCAAAGTTTATTTTTCCATAATCAATTTCAATTCCATACCTTTTTCTGTTAGTGTATCTTTTTTCTTTAACCTCATATTTTTCTTCCCTTTCAAAAACATATGTGTTTTTAATTTTTAAAATTCCGCTGGCCGGAACATATAATGGTTCTATAATTTCACTTTCTATAACTCCTTCAATTGCAATCATTCCCTTTTCAATATAACTTCCTGTAAGTAATTTTGCTGTTCCTTTTTCTGCTATTATCTTAGTTATTGTTCCAGATTTGTTAGCAATTATATTGCCTGGTACATCTTTATCATCATCTTTCTTTTCTGTTTTTTTCTCTACGACCTTAACATTCACTCTTGTACCTTTTACTTCAACCCCCACCCAAGCAACATCATAAATAGCTGTTCTTATTATATTTCCTGCTTTTTTTTCATCTACAAACATTCTATTTTTACCAACATATATTCCTGCTTTTTTTAAGGCATCTTTTATTTCTTCATTTGTTACTTTTTTATTTCCACTTATATTTATATTAAATATAAATGTTGATGAAATAATCATCAATACAATCGTAACACAAGTTAAATAGAAAAAAACTCTTCTTTTTCTATATTTACATAGTATAAAATATATTCCTTTCTTCTTTTTTATCCTAACTTTGCATTTAGTTTTATTAGCTAGGATACGTATTTTAGAAAACTCCCTTAAATTTGTTTTAAAAATTATAAGGCCAGGAGTTATATATTTTATATCTAATATCTTAACCCCCTGTATTTTACACAGATTTAAAAAACGTTCTATAAAAAAACCTTCTAATTCAACAATAATTGTTCCATTTACTTTTCTTAATATTTTATTTATTTTCATTTAATCTCCAATCTAAATATATGAAACATTTATGATCTCTCCATTAATAATTAAATCAATATCACTTATTTCTTTTATGCTTAAATTCTTCCCATCTATCCCTAAACTATATTCTTCTGTTTTCAGTTTAATATAATGATCGTAATAATCAGCTACTTTACTCTTTCCTTCAACTAATATATATTCGTTCCCTATCATTGTTATTCTTAATTTATCCCCAGTAACTTCGAGTGGAAGTTCCAATATTTTATTAATTTTATCTCTTACCTTTTCTTTCATTTCTTTCTTTTTAATCTTTCCTTTAAAATTCATATAATTGTATCACCCCTCTTAACATGATATTATAATTGACATGATATTATGAACTTTAATTTTCATTTTTTTATCACTATAAGCGTTGTTTGTACAGCCATTAGTTTACATTATTTTTGTTGCAATTTACATTTTTTTGTAATATGATGTATTTATACAATTTTTGTTAACTTTTTAAAAAATAATATTAGGAGATAATATGATAAACATAGCACTATGTGATGATAGTTTAAAAAGTATAGAAAACATATCAAAAGTTATGGAATCTACAATCATAAATTTAGATATCCCTGCAAAAATTACAATTGTAACAAGTGATCAAAACAAAATCCATGAAGAAATTAAGAATCGAAATATTGATGTTCTTTTTTTAGATATTAACTTTAAAAACACTGGAACTAATGGTATAGATTTTGCAAAGAAACTTAGAGAATTTAACAAAGATTTTTATTTAATTTTTCTAACTGCACATTTTGAGTATTCCATGTTGTCTTTTAAATGTAAAACTTTTGATTATATTCTCAAACCAACTAGTAAACAAAAGATAGAATCAATTCTTGAAAGAATAAAAGAAGAATTTACAAGTAATAATAGTACCTTATTTATTAAGATCACAAAAGATATATCCATTAAGGCTAATGATATTCTATTTATTGAAAGAAGCTTAAACAAGTCTTTAGTTCATACTAAAAATACAGTGTATGAAACAAACTTAAGTCTTAATAATATTTATGATAACCTTCCTGATGATTTTTATCGTAACCATAGATCTTATATTGTTAATAAAAATGCAATAGAGCAAATAGATAAAAGAAATAAAATTATTTGTTTTAATTCTTCTAAATCTTGTCCTATTGGCAAATTATATTTATAAATCTTATAGAAAGTAGGTTAAAATACCATGAAAAAAATATTAGATATTTTAATATACATAATGTATATACTTGCTAATGGTATATCTATTTCATACATCATTTATATTAGTTCAAAAGTTTTAAACAAAGTAAGTTATTCTTATAAAAAAATTATAACTACATCATTAATAATGTGTTTTGCTGCCACCATTAATAATTGGTTACTTTTTACTGGTAATTTAAATTTTCTTAAACCTATAATTGCCACATTGGCAGTTGCAATAGCACTAAAATACATTTATAAAAATTCTAATCGCTTTACTATTATAGCTTTAGTAATTATGTTGATTGCTTCATCGCTTTTAGACCTTGGTACAATTTTGGTTCTTAAATTCTTAAACAAAGATATTACAACAGTACAACAAAGCGTTAATGTACCTAATTGGTTTTACCTTATAAACTCACTTGTTAATGTTCTTTCTATATCATTAGTATATGTTTTTTGCTTTTTAACAAATAGGCTTAGAAAAACAGACACAAATTCTAATTTTTATAATTCAAATTTAAGGTATATATCTTATCAAGGCTCAATAATTCTTATATGTTTAATACCATCAATAATATTAATATTTTCTAACAAATACAATTATTCTATACCTATTCTTATTACTACCGTAATCCAACTACTAACTGTTTCAATTTTTGCATTTATATATGTTAATAAAAGATTTAAACATAAAGCAACTGAAATAGAGCTTGAAAATAGTAAACTACATATAGATGCTCTTTCTACTATAAATGAAGGGGTTAGAGGCTTTAAACATGATATGGCAAATATGGTTCAATCAATGAACGGATATATAGCTATGAATAATTTTGACGGTATCAAAGAATATATCAATTCTCTTTCGAAAGGTTTCAATGATATAAACATCCTTTCAATATTATCACCTGAAGTAATTAATGATCCTGCAATTTATGGGATTGTTGTTGGGAAAATGTTAAAAGCGAGAGAATATAAAATAAATCTATCATTAGATATAAATCTGAGGGTCTCTGAGATAAATTTCCCTAAATTTGAACTTTCTAGAATCATTGGTATACTTTTAGATAATGCTATTGAAGCTGCAGTAGAAAGTGAAGATAAAAAATTGATAGTAAACATGTATCATAATGAAAAGAAAAAAGCTGATATCATTGTTATTGGTAATTCTGTAAAAGATATTCACAATATAGATATAACTAAAATATTTGATAAAAATTATTCTACAAAAGCGAAAGCTTCGGGCTTTGGATTATATGAAGTTCTAAGATTTTTCAAAAAATATAATAAAGGAGACATTGTTACAAACTTAGATTGTGATAAAAGTCTATTTTACCAAACTATTGTTTTCAGTAGATAATCTTAATAAATAAAGCTTGATTTTTTATTAAGTTTTTTTATTTTTAAATATATAAAAATCTATAAATTGTTTAGAGCAATTTATAGATTTTTCAACACTTGTCTATTCTTTTATTAAGCTTTTTGGCATTTTAGTAGCATGAAATAATAGAAAAAAGCATGTGTTTGTAGTGGCTTTTGCATATGATGTTACCATTTTCTTTAGTAAAGTTTTCATATTTCCACCTCCTATATATAAAAATATATATCTATATAATTTTAATTATAGACTAGTCTATAATCTATAACTAACAGTTTTTAGGAATATAGGTTTCATGCCCATATTCATTTTTAAATAATTTATATACTACTCTTACAGTCATTATATCAATGCTTAAAATAGTTATTATTATGATATTAGAATAATAATAGTTTTTAATTAACAAAATAGCTATTAAATATAAGACATTAAGCATTATAAATGACATTGTTTTATCTCTTTTTCTTCTTTTTTTATTTACTATAGGCATTTCTGGAACATCTGCTGGAACATAAACTATTATCACGTAATTTGAAAAGATATATATTAGTATATAAATTAATATTAATTCTTTTATGGCAAAATCAAACAACTTGGGAATATATATACAAGAAAGATTTGAAATTAGTGTCCAAATAAAACATCCAATATTTGTTTTCAAATGAACTCCGCCAACAAAAGATTTATATGCAATTATGACTCCATATACTATAGCTAGTTCTTTTATAACCCCTAAAAATAAGCATATTAATATTAATACAATATATTTTGGAACATCTTCCACTATTCTAGTAATTCCAAAAAGCAATATTTCTTTTTCCTTACTTGTATCATTTTCATCTGATAATAGTTTTAAAAGATTATTACTTATTTGCTCTAACACTATACATCTTCTCCCTTTATAACATTATATATCCTTATTTGCTTTTTAAGTGATTATTTATCTAATCGTCCCTAATTTAGTCTTTTTGAACTAGTTTTCCTTTTTTAATCTATAGTTTATACGTTTTCACGAAAGTATCTTGTTTTCACTACTTTGATATTTATTTGTAACACTTATTTTGTCCTGTTAATAACATAATAGTAAATAGAATATTAAAAATATTAGGAGTTGATAATATGTTTTGTGAAAATAACGATATTCCATTAAATGATTGTAATGACGAAAATCCGTTTAACAAGAAATCTACTTCATCTTTAAATTTTACTGGAATGATCCCTATGATTCTTATTGTTGTTGTGTTTTTTATTATTTTTGGAAATAATAAAAATAATATTCTTTAATTGATTATTCATTTTTATCATTTTGTTTTTTGAATATCTTTTATAATAATGCACAAAATATCTATGTGTTTGGAGGTTTTTATGAAAGATTTCAATTTTAAAGGTTTTTTATTAATATTGTTAATCTTTATAGTTTTAGGTGGATTTATCTTTGTTATGTTTTCCTCTACTAGTAGTCCTATCAAAAATTTAAGAAGTAACACTATACAAAACGATTCAGAACATGCTTCGTATATAGACAAAAACAAAAATACTGTTTCTTCTAAAGATATCCAAAATTCAAATCAAATAATAAGTGATATTAATAAGAATAATAGTAGTTCTATTTCCGATGATGGTATAAATATAACTGAAAATACTACTATGCATATTGAAGCTTCTGAAGAAGTGGAAATAGCAAAATATTCAACTACAATCTACGATAAAGAAGAAAACAGAATATATAACATTAAAAAAGCCATTGGGATTTTAGACGGTAAAATTTTAGAATCAGGAAAAACTTTTTCTTTTAATGATACTATAGGTCCAATGGGAGAAAAAGAAGGATTTAAAAAGGCTACTGGTTTTAATGGTAATGCTAAAAAAATTAAAATTTCAGCAGGAGGAATATGTCAAATTAGTAGTACTTTATATAATGTCGCCTTAATTTCAAAGTTTGAAATTGTTGAAAGACATCCACATAGTAAACGTGTATATTATGTGCCTAAAAATAAAGATGCCACCATTTTATACGGTGGTGCGGATTTGAAATTTAAAAATACTAGTAATAATGATATTAAAATTTCTGCCTTAACTGATGGTCATGAAGTAACTATTAAGTTCCTTAAAATAGTATAAAAGAGAAATCTAATCTATAAGATTTCCCTTTTATTTCATTTATATATAAATTCTCCTTATTTGTTAACATCCATAAATATTTTTTCGTATGGTTTTACTAAACCTAATCTTTCTCTTGCAACCTTTTCTATATATTCTATACTATCTACTTTTTCTCCTAATGCTTCATATTCTGATCTTTCTGCATTTGCTTCAGCAATAGTAGTAGTATAATAGTTTTCTTTTATTTTATATTCATTGAGTTTATATTGTTGAATTAAAAAAACAGACAAAAAATATGTAAATGCTACGATTAAAAGCATTTTAGAGATTTTATATTTTTTTCTATTCTTTGTTACTCTTTGAATATTTCTCATTTACTTCCCTCAGTTTTAAATTTTTTCTTTGTTTTTTTTAGTTTTAAATTGTTATAATAATAAAATATCATATAGTATATTTTATTGCAACATATTTTTACTATATTTGATAAAAACTTATAAATTCTGATATTTACTTCCTTTATTATGCTTAATGGTAGTATTATAAAGCTAAAACTTGCTTTAATTGTTTTTATAAATATTATAAACACTTTCAAAACATATCTACTTATAGTACTAATGTATATAACTATTCCTAAAAACAGAGATAAAAAGAGATATAGCCTCAGACTATACTCTAAATTGTATATTAACATTGTTGCTGTTACTATACCTACTATTAAAAAAAATGTAATATCTTGTAAATAAATATCTCTTAGTTCATACTTCTTTACTTTTCTTATTGCTCTAAAAAAATCAAAAAGTATAGCTATAACAATACCAAGTACTATAAAGTTAAGAAATATAAGTGTTTCTTCTTCTATTTTCATTATATCTCCTACCTCTTATTAATTATTATCTGAATATTTTGTTAAACATTCCACCCTTTTTCATATGTTCAACTTCATTATATTGTAACATTATAATCTGCCCTTCAACAATAAGTTCAGTATTATCTAAGTTCAATTTATTCATCTTTAGCTCTTTCCCTTTTATAGTTAAGATTCCCATCTCTGTTTCTGTTAATACTAATTCATCGTCAAAACTATGAATATCAATAATACCTGTAATTATAACTTTTTCTCTGTTCTCCATTACTACATTATGATTAATTGTTCCTGTGTTTGCTTTCTTATCTTCCATTATACTTTCCTCCTATTTGCCACTTTTACATATTAATATATATTCCCGTTTGTACATCAATATGCAAAAAAATAGTACAAACCATAACTTTTGTACTATTTTCCATATTTAACATCCTGAATTATTATTGTTTTTTATATCATCATCACATTCAGAATCTTGTATTTCTTCTGCTAAACCTATAAGTTTTTGTTTAAGTTCTTTCCTTATATCTTCAGTAAAATATTCTTCTACTTTTATTGCCGAAGTAATAGTGCTCATATCATTATTATTTCCTTTTATTATACCACCTTTAACAAAGTATGCATCAGGTACATATATTCTTTTATTGCCATTCTCATCGTCATCTAAATATCCGGAAATAATTTTAACTATATTTTTGTATTCGTCTGTATTTTCTTCTCTTATTTCTCTTATATTATAATAATAGATTTTATTTATACCATTTTCTACAGCAACTTCGTTTAATACAGGTACATAAGCTTGACACCATTTACACGAAGGAAAACCAAAAAAGACTATTCCTGTTCCTTTCGTTAATACATTTATTACTTCATCATAGCTTGCATAATAAAAATTATTTGCCTCTTTAACACTTGGATACTCTCTATAAAACCTTATACTATCTGATACATTCTTATCAATTATTTCTCCAACTTCTGTCTTTTTAAACAAGTCTGTATTTAAATATATCAATGTAAAAGAAAGTAATAGTATTATTACTAATAAAAGTGTAATTAATATTTTTCTATCTTTACTCATATTATCTCACCCTGATAGGTATTTTACCATTACTAATATTCAATGTCAATCAATAAAATTAGGCTAATCTTAAATTACATTATCTTTTTATTTATAGTAATATTTTTATTAAACACTAAAAACTAGTAACGACAATGTTTTTTATTTTTCAAGTAGTTTTTAAATTAGTATTTCATGATCTATAAAATATATTGTTTACATATTAAAGATAGTTTATTATGAGTTCCTTAAAATCTCTATTATTTCATTTCCATTAAACTTTCATGTAATAAACAAATGAACTCCTCTGCTATTTCATTTTTAACTACAATGTTTATACTAATTTCACTGAAAGTTATCATTATTATTTGAAAATCTTTTTCTGCTGCTATCTTAAATATTTTATTTATATATTCAGGATAAGATATTAAACTATCTCCTACTATAGTTATTTTTGATATATTATCATTCTTCGTTATTATTTTAGGCCCATAATTTTCTAACATATCTGTCTCTTTATTAATATGTATAAGTTTTGTTCCTTCTCCTTCTTCTGTAACACTTTTTACAATCATAGGTAGTTCATATATTCTTCCTACTCCTACGGATCTATTATGCAATACTTTTGCTCCTGCTGTAGCTGCCTCTAAAATTTCCTCAAAAGATATGTTTTTAAGTAGTTTTGCTTTTTTTATAATTCTTGGGTCTGCACTATATATTCCATTAACATCTGTATATATACAACACTCTTTAGCTTCTAATGCTACTGCTATTGCTACTGCTGATAAATCACTTCCTCCTCTTCCTAAAGTATTTATATTTCCAAACTTATCAACTCCTTGAAAACCTGTAACAACAACAATCTTTCCATCATTTATATGTTTTTCTATATTCTCTTTTATTACTTTAATTACCTTTGCACTTCCATAATCCCCATTGGTTATTATCCCTGCTTGTTCTCCCGTAAGTGATATGGCATCATAACCTTTATCTTTTAACATCATAGTTAAATATGCTACTGTTTTCATTTCACCTGTTGAAAGCAACAAATCCATTTCTCTTTTATGCTTTTTTTTAGAATATCTTTTTGCATTACTAATAAGATTATCTGTTGTATCTCCTTGAGCTGAAACAACTACCACTACACTTTCTCCCTTATTATATGCCTCTATTATTTTCAAACAAACTTGTTCCAATTTATCTTTGTCTGCCACTGAAGTTCCTCCATACTTTTGTACGACTATTTCCATGCAATCTACCTCCATATAGTTATATGCTATGTAGTTATTGCCTTGTTTGTTACAACAGAAAGTTTAATAAAAAGGAGCCTATAGTTTGGCTCTTTTTTATTATATTTCATTTATAAGCTTTCTTGCTGATTCGTTTTGATCTAGATATTCATCATAAGTTGTCTTCCTATCAATTAATCCATCTTTTGTTATTTCCATTATTCTATTAGCCGTTGTTTGAACAAATTGATGGTCATAAGAACTAAATATTAATACTCCTTTAAATGCTATTAAACCATTGTTAAGAGCCGTAATTGATTCCATATCTAAGTGGTTAGTTGGTTGATCTAATATTAACATGTTTGCTCCCGATAACATCATTTTAGAAAGCATTAAACGTACTTTTTCTCCCCCTGAAATAACTTTAGTTTGCTTTAGTCCTTCTTCTCCAGAGAAAAGCATTCTACCTAAAAATCCTCTCACAAATGTGTCATCTTTTTCCTTAGAATAATCTCTAAGCCAATCTAATAATGTTAACTCTCCATTAAAGTATTTGCTATTATCCTTTGGGAAATATGAATTGCTAATAGTTTGACCATATTTAATTTCACCCTCATCTGCTTCCATATCCCCTGAAAGTATAGCACATAGTGCAGATATACCAGCAGTATTTGAACCCGTCAAAGCTACTTTATCTTCCTTAGTTAGAGTAAATGATATATTGTTTATAACTTTTACTCCATCTATAGTTTTTGATAGGTTTTTAACTGTTAAGACATCATTACCAATTTCTCTCTCTGGTTTAAAATCAATATATGGATACTTTCTACTAGAAGGTCTTATATCATCAAGCTCTATTTTTTCAAGCATTTTTTTCCTTGAAGTAGCTTGCTTAGATTTAGAAGCGTTAGCACTAAACCTTGCTATAAATTCTTGTAATTCTTTTATCTTTTCTTCTTTCTTTTTGTTTGAATCTCTCATTTGTCTTTGAACCAGTTGACTAGATTCATACCAGAAGTCATAGTTACCAACATACATTTGTAATTTTGAATAATCTATATCCACAATATGAGTACATACTTTATTTAAAAAATATCTGTCATGTGATACTACAATTACTGTATTTTCAAAATTAATTAAAAACTCTTCTAACCATCTAATTGCATCTATATCTAAATGGTTAGTTGGCTCATCAAGTAGTAAAATATCAGGATTGCCAAATAAAGCTTGAGCAAGAAGCACTTTCACCTTTTCTGCTCCAGTAAGTTCTCTTAAAAGCTTATTATGTAGTTCCTTTTCTATTCCTATTCCATTTAATAATATTGCCGCTTCTGATTCTGCATCCCATCCATTCATGTCTGCAAATTCTGCTTCTAATATTCCTGCTTTTATACCATCTTCATCTGAGAAGTCTTCTTTCATATATATTGCTTCTCTTTCTGTCATTATTTTGTATAGTTTATCATTTCCCATAATTACAGTTGTAAGAACTGTAATATCATCATATTCATAATGATTTTGTTTTAAAACTGATAATCTTGCTCCTACACTTTTTTGAACTTCTCCATTTGTTGGCTCAATTTCTCCTGATAATATTTTCAAAAATGTAGATTTACCTGCACCATTGGCACCTATTAATCCGTAACAATTCCCCGGGGTGAACTTTACGTTTACCTCTTCAAATAAAACTCTTTTCCCAAATCTTAATGTTACATTATTTGTTGCTATCATTTATTTATCTCCTTTATATACTAACTATTGTAAACGATTTAATGGCATTTGTAAAGTTTAGAACGCAAAAAACAAAGAGAGTATGTACCCTCTTTGTTTAAATACTTTTAACTATTACATTTTTCCCAAAAAACATCTTGCTTATTATATGTTTAATTTTACTATTATATTGATCTGCTAATATTACTTTTACTCTCAATCCTCGCGTTTGAATAATATCATCAAATATATTATCTCCAATTATAATTACATCTTCTTTTGATAATGAGTTTTCAATTATTATATCAGTATATAATTGTTTCTTAGTAGTATTGCTTTTTTGCATAATATAGC
>JAQUBQ010000091.1 GCA_028686615.1 Clostridia bacterium
TCTAGTATCCTTTGCTATCATCTGGTGTATGTTTAATCCTAATTGTTGACGAGCTATTTCTACAATGGCAGTGTTTCCTCCTAGATATGTCCTTGATTCTTTATATCTATACTTATTATTTGCTCCTGTTTCACTAGCGTCAAACTCTTCAAAATTAATAGTTTCTCCATTTTCATCATTTATAATATAATAACTTGTTGGGTCTTGTTTTGTTCCTTTATAGTAGATTCTATAGTGTAAACACAATTCTGTATCATCGGCATTGTTACCAGTTTTTCCTATTCTTCCTATTTCTTGTCCTTTTGTAACTTCTTCTCCTTCTGATACAGATATATCAGAAAGACAACCATAATGCGTTCTAAACTTTCCATCTTCTGTTTTTATTTCAATATATGCATATTGAGACTCATCAGATTCCGGATTGTTAGTAACTTTACTTACTATTCCATTATGTGTTGCTACAACGACTTCTCCTTTAGTAAGGTTTTCATCACTATCATAAAATCTTACATTACCCGTAGATATGTCTATACCATCATGAAATTTATTATAACCTGGGATATTTCCATAAAATCTAAATATATTTTTAGAATTAGGGTTATCTGCTGTTTCTTTAACTGGCCATCCAAAGCCTCCATCAGGAAGCTGTATCATCTCTACATTCCCTCTACCTAATGATATTCCTTGTGCAGCATACCATTTTTCTATTTGATTATATGCAAACTCCATATCTTCATATGAGTATAATGCTCCTCTTCCTCTTCCTGATGTTCCTCCACTACCAGTTCCAGTTCCCGAAGGATCTGTTGCATATGGAGGGGGTGTTCCATCCCAAGTTGATTCTCTATCATATTCGTATAATTTATATGTTTCTATAATATTACATATTTTGGGTACATAATCAGGATCTGTACAATAACCTCCATCAACAATAGAAGAGATTGCTGTGACATAATCATAACACCACTGTCCATCTTGAGCTGTAATACGTTTATTGTTTTTTAATACATCAGTTGCTCCTCTATATCTATATTCTGAACTATTTGGTCCATATTTTATATTCCAAATAAAACTAGAATGATCTGCAAATGATTCTGCTGCTGATGAATATGCTCTAAAGTTTGCAACTATTTGATACCTTACACCATCTGAACCTACTTCATATGTTGGGAATGAAGCAATGCCACCTTGCCAACTTGAACCAGCTTTAATTCCGAAATGGTTATTATATGGTGGTGAAGCTAATGCACTACTTCCTGCACCACCTTCTAATATTCCTTGAGCTAAAGTTATAGAAGCTAGAACTCCTGATTCATTCATATCTTCTACTGCTATTTCTGCATATTGATCAATATAACTTTGTATTGTTGCTGCTGGATCTCCCCCTTGTAAATCAGATCTACTCACAACATTAAAAGTATCTTGGTACCATTCTATCCTTGAAATTTCTCTACCCAGTTCTTGCATCTGTTCTTCATTATAGTAAGAAACTGAATATTTGTTTGTTTCGCTTTTTACAGTTTCTAATCTTTCATATCTTTTTTCAAGCACAGTCTCTTTACCTATACCTGTGTTTTCATCAACTTCAATCTCAGATGTCTCTACGTCTTCTGCTTGATTCGTCTCATCTATAGGAATAATTTTGTATTCTCTTTCAAGTGTATCATAAAATCCTGCTAAGAAGGTTAAATTAGAAATTGTATCATATGGTTGTATTTCTCTTTTAACTTTTATTTGTTTGATTAGTGGTTGTCCACTTAAATCTTTTGCAATTTCCTTAGTGCTATTCAAGGTGACAATTTCTAATGTTTCTTTATATTTTTTATATTTTTTATTACCAGATGTTATTTCTTCGACAAAAGTAGTACTCTTTACATTCTCACCTATTGTTTTGTCTCTTGTGTTTTCCCCATTTCTAATATTAGATATTATTTCTATAGGAGTTGTAAGATTGTCTCTTTTAATTTCTATTCCTAAAGGCAGTACTTCCTTATATATATCTCTCGTTGCGTCATAAGAATAACACTCCATGTAATACTCTGTCTCAATCGTTTTTATTCCTTGCTTTAATCCATATAATGTTACTTCCGCTGGATGATACATTGAGTCCATCACACTATCCACAAATTCTTTATCTTGTGTATCTATCATTATCGAATATGGTATAACCCATTTCTGCATATGTGGTTCCAACATATCAACATATGTCATTGCTAGCGTTTGTAAGTCTCCATTAACTCCATAATTTGTTAGTTTTGGTATTTTTAAAAGTGTATTTTTATTGTTTTTATCCTTTATTGTATATTCCCTAGATTTGTTTTCGGGGATTTCTTGGTATGTATTTGATATTCCATCAACTGCCTTTATTCCGTTACTATCAGAGTTGTACTCATTAATACTGTTAAATGTAGCATTTCGTGCATACTGATAACTAGCTCCTAAAGATGACGTTCTCCATTTAGTCTTATTAAAGTTTTGCATTTCAGCAGTTATATAATTTTTAACATTTTTTGCGCTTACTAATATATCATCTTCTTCTGGTTCACCACTTTCATCTTTAACATCTTCTAGCATATCTGATGTTACATCTGTTGTAAAGAACGCGTTTGTCAGATCGTCTCCATAACTCTTTAATATAGTTTTATATGATGGATCCTTCTTTGCATCTTGTTCTTCATTCATATCATAATTTTTACTAATAACTTCTTTTATTTCTTTTTCTGTAAACAAAATAAGTTTTTTATCATATCTTTTTTCTCTTTTTTCTATTAGGTTTGCTAGATCTGAAGTAGCTGTTTCACTAAAACCATATAAAGCCAAGGCTATGAATAACACAAGTATAAATATTATTGCAAAAATTATTGTAATTGGATTTATCCACTTTTTAAGTTTGTGAGTATCCACTCCTATTGCTTCTTCTGACATTTTTCCAACTTTTTTACTTAGTTTATTTAACCTATCTGCTACTTCCAGTGCGGCTGCTACAACTACTCCAACACCGGTTGAAGAAGCTGCTCCTTGTGCAGCAACTTTTGCGCTACTTTTTGCTGCTTCTTTTCCTGCTTGTTTTGCTACTTCCTTACCGGCTTGTTTTGCACCTTCTTTTCCTGCCTGTTTCGAAGCTTCTTTACCAACTTGCTTTCCTGCCTCTTTACTTGCTTGTTTTGTTCCTTCTTTACTTGCTTGCTTTCCTGTTTCAGAGGCCACTTTATTTGATGATCTCAAGTTTTCATTGAATTTCTTTGTATCAGAAGCTGTATTAGTTGTTGGATCTTTTTTTTGTTTATATTTATCATATTTATCTTTTATCCTGTCATAATTTTCCTTATGCCTGTCATACTTTTCTTTAATACTTTCTTCTGACCCAGAATCATCATATTGTTCTTGTTGTTCATCTTCTTCATAGTCAATATCATCAAAATCGTCCATTAAGGTAACCTCCTTTCAGTTAATATTTTTATTTTATAATTCCAGTAAAATGTCTTTAATTACTCCTGTCTTTTCTAACTTTATATCTTTAATTTTTAATTCTTTTATCATATTTATGTTCAAATCAGGGATGTTAAACTCAAGGTTTAAATTTAGTTCTTGATTTTTATTAATTTTCTTTTCTTTTCCCGGAGTTAATGGAACAGTAGGCCTAATACCAGTTGAAACCGTAGAAACATTTAAAAAGAATGTTTCATATTCTTTATACGGATTCAATATAATATTTTCATCTGAATTATTTTTAATTGTTATCTTAAATTCAATTTTGTTATCATATATCACTTTATCATATATAATAATTGATAATCCTTCTCTAATATACTCCTTTTTTTCATTATTATATGATATAAACTTGTCCAATGATATTCCTATATTATTAGGTCCGTATTCACAAACATTGATATAGTCCTGTATATCAACATTTGAACTTGAAGATATATTATATCTAATAATCTTATGGTCTCTATATGTTGCTAAGTTATATTTAGATATCGTAATACTATTTGATAAGAAACCTTTCTCTTTTAACTTGTTTTTAAAGTCTTCTTTTGTTAATTTGAAATATTCCTTATATTCAGGATTTATTATGTCGTATAATTTATCTATATCACCATTTTTTAAATATGAGAGAATCTTATTACTGTAATTTGATAACTGTTCTTCTGATGTTATACTTACTTTTCTATATTTACCTAAATCGTTCTCTAGATAAGAGGTATCTGTTTCTGTTTTTACAGTTTCTTTATAATTTCCGCTCCATATTGCTACTAATAAATATCCTGCAATAACAATAACCGCTA
>JAQUBQ010000018.1 GCA_028686615.1 Clostridia bacterium
TTATATTTTGGAATTATGTAGATTCCACAGGATACCAATATCCAGAACTAACATATAGTCAAAATGTTTATTATAGTTTGTATGCAAATACAGACATAGATAAGAATAATAATGTAATAACTTTAAAAGAGCCATGGAAGAAGGGAAAAATATTAAAAGGAACGAAAGTATCTCAGCCTAACCAAGGAACTACTTTTAGTTATTTATTAATGACATATATAACAGTGGGAACGGACTGGCTTTTTAAATCGGCAAATGTAACAGGGGTTATTAATAACGGCGATAATTTTGAGCCAAGAAAATTCAGACCAGGAACGAAATATATAAAGATGGCAATGTTTAATAATTATAACGATACTCCTAATACAACAACGTGGTATTCATCACTAAGATTTTCAGAGAAAGATAAATATGAAATAAAATATGATATAGATTTAAGTGAACACCAGCCTCTTAGAAGTTTACCAGATGGAACAGCTGATTATATAGATTTTCAGAGAGGTAAAATAATTAGAAATGTTGGAATAGCATCTTTTTCAAGTGGAGGATTTTTACATAGTGCGGACATCTATTATAATGGTAATAATATAGCATTTATTATCTCTACGCCAAATGATATGGATGTATCAGAAAAGTACCCAATTATGAGCAATATGTTTACATATCAAAAGGAACAATATTCTAATCGAGCAAATAAATTTGGAATTGAAGACAAGTATAGTGCACTTTGGTTTTGGTTTGCAGCAAGTGATGTTGGCATAACAGAAACAGATGATAAGGGTACAAGATTAAACAAAATAAGGGAATATATAAAAACAAGACCAGTTGAGTATACATACAAGTTAAAAGAAGCAGTAGAAGAGGATATAATCGTGCCAACTATATATTCGTTAGACGGTAAAACTACCTTAACAAGTAATGATGAAATAGTGCCATTAATATCTGCAAGAATGAGAGTAAAATAGTTTTTAAAACACTAGTAGCAACAAAATAGTTTGTGATTTATTTAATAGAATAATACAAAGCCTTTACTTTTTTAGGAGAAAATGGTACAAATTGACATAAGTTAAGGTTCAAATCTGGCTAATAATTTAGAAAGGAGAACTAACTTATGTGTAAACATTGTGGCAGAAAACTTAAAGAAGGCAGTCGTGTTTGTCCTTGGTATGGCAAAGCTAACTAAAAACATAAAACAAGCTGAAATTTTTCAGCTTGTTTTATTAGCTATAATATAAAAAGCTAGTAAAGCAAGCCTATGATTTACATATTATACTTTATAGAAACTTTAAGGAAAATATCTATAAAATGAAAAAAAGGATAGTACTAGAACTATGGACAAAAGTATGAAAATATAGTAAAATATCTAGAGATTATGGAGATTAGTAAATGTTTATAAAAAATGATAATGAATTTATATGTAAAAATTGTAATAAAAAAGTAGAGAAGTTAAAATATACATCAAGAGACCATTGTAATTATTGCTTATATTCTGTGCACGTAGACATATATCCTGGGGATAGGCAAAATGAATGTAAAGGATTGCTTGAACCTATAAATGTTTTAATGGATTCAAAAAAAGGAAAACAAATTATATATAAATGTAAGAGATGTAATAGTGAAGTGAAAAACATAGTTGCAGAGGATGATAAAATGGAAGAGATATATAAAATAGTAGAAAAATATGCGAAAGGAAGTATATAAATGGAAAAATTTAAATTAGAAGTAGCAGAAGCAATAGCAAAAGCATTAGAAAAGGATAGAAATGAAATTATAGATGAAATAGAAAAACCAAAAGATAAAAAAATGGGAGATTTTGCATATCCATGTTTTAAACTTTCGAAAGAATTTAAAAAATCACCTGCTTTAATCGCAGAAGAAATAAAAGAAAAGATTGTTGCTAGTGAAAATATTGAAAAAGTAGAAGTTGTTTCAGGATACTTAAACTTTTTTATTAAAAATCAAAACATAGTAGAAAGTATTATGTGTGAAATAATAGAAAAAAAGGAAAACTATCTAGAATCGGTTGAGGGAGCTGGAAAAAATGTTTGTATTGATTATTCAGCACCTAATATTGCTAAACCTTTTCATATTGGACATTTAAGATCAACAGTAATAGGTAAAGCAATATACAACATATATAAGAAATTAGGATATAATGTAATAGGCATAAATTACTTGGGTGATTTTGGAACTCAATTTGGATTAGTAATTGAAGGCTATAAAAGATGGGGCACGGAATACAATTTAGAAAAAGACCCTATAAAAAGCTTAGTAGATATATATGTAAGAACTAATGAAGCTGCTAAAGAAGATGAAACAATTAAAGAAAATGCGAGGGCAAATTTTAAGGCCTTAGAAAATGGAGAAGCAGAAGTTACTGAGATGTGGAAAAAGTTCAGGGCGCTTAGTTTAAAAGAATATGAAAGAATTTATAAAATATTAGGTGTTACTTTTGATTCATATAATGGGGAAGCATATTATAACGATAAGATGGAAGAGATAGTTAACATACTTAGGGAAAAAAATGTTATGGTAAAAAGTGAAGGTGCAATGGTTGTTGAACTTAAGGGACATGAGTTACCATGTATGATACTTAAATCAAATGGCTCTACCACATATACTACAAGAGACTTAGCAGCAGCATTGGATAGGAAAAGGGTGTATGATTTTGATAAAAGTATATATGTGACTTCATATGAACAAATATTACATTTTACTCAAATGTTTAAAGTAGCAAAGCATATTGTAGGAGAAGAATATGCAAAAAGAATGGTTCACGTGCCTTTTGGAATGGTACTTGGAAAAGGTGGTAAAAAGATATCAACAAGAGGTGGAATAAACGTTACTCTTGAAGATATATTAAATGAAGCAATAACAAAATCTAAAGAAATATTAGAAGAAAAGGGAAAAACTTTTGAGAATATAGATGAAATATCAAGAATGATCGGTGTAGGAGCTATAATCTTTAATGATTTGAAAAATAATAGAATTAAAGATGAAATATTTAACTTAGAAGATATGTTAAAATTTGAAGGAGAGACAGGTCCTTATGTTCAATACATGTATGTAAGAACCAAGAGTATACTAGAAAAAAGTAAAGTAAACGAAGAAGAATATAAATCAAACAATTTAATATTTAAATTACTTAAAGAAAAAGAAGAAGTAAATCTTATTAAAGAACTGAGTAGGGTAAAGGAAATAATAAAACAAGCAGCGAATGAATATGAGCCTTCACTTATAACAAGGTATGTTATTGATATAGCAAGTCTATTTTCTAAATACTATAATGAACATCAAATTATAATTGAAGATAGAGAATTAATGAAAGTTAGACTAGCTTTAGTATATGCTACAAATATGATTATAAAAGAATGTTTAGAAATACTCGGAATAAAATGTCCAGACAAGATGTAGAAAGAGTAAATAAGCATAAAAAGATAATTTGTATCTAAACTCTTTGTTATAATTAAACATAAATATTATAAATAAAAGATTGAAAAATGTTTTTATATAAGATAATATATAATCATAAATTATTTTAAATAAAAAACACAAACAAGTTTAGGAGGATATACATGAAAAAGAATAAATTAAAAGGAATATCATTAATAGTGTTAGTAATTACAATAATAATAATGATAATTATAGCTGGGACAATAATATTATCATTAAACAACAGTAATATTATAGATATGGCAATTGTAGCAAAGAATAAAAGTGATGTAGCTAATGCAAAGGAAGTAGCAGTACTAGCAAAAGCAGAATATGATTTAATGTCAAAAAATGAGCAAGGGGAAGAAGGTAGTTTAAGAAATTATGTTGAGAAGAAATTATTAAATGTAGGATTTAAACTAGGTGAAATAAACGATATAATAGACGGGGAAGGAAATT
Organism: Clostridia bacterium; assembly: GCA_028686615.1. Lineage (GTDB taxonomy): Bacteria > Bacillota > Clostridia > TANB77 > CAG-465 > CALXJE01. Next base: position 3,892 of record JAQUBQ010000018.1, read on the forward strand.
TGGAAAAAAGAACAAAAAAAGGTGGAGTAATAATACCAGAAGGTTTTTATTATGTAGGAGGAACAAAAGAAGAAGGGATAGTGATATCTGATAATTCTTTAGATGAAAGTAAGGGAACATCTCATGAAGTTGCAAAACGATTAAAAGGTAACCAATTTATATGGATACCAGTTGAAGATTTTGATGAGTTTAAAAGACAAAACTTTAAAACAGACGAAACAATAACATTTACTAAAACACCTAAAACAAATGGACAGTACTATGAAATAGAACCAACTACAAATGGAACAAAAGAAGTGGATAAAATGTATGCAAGCATAGAAAAGTATAAAGGATTTTATATAGCTAGATATGAGGCAGGAGTAGCAGAAGGAATGGGGAAACCATCATCTACAACAATTGCAGATGCAGATGGAAATAAAAAGCCAGTAAGTAAGCAAGGTGTGAATGTATGGAATTATATACCATGGGGAGGTGAACCAACTAGTACATCTTTATATGATGGTGCTACAGGAGACGACACAGTAAATGGAGCAGTAATGGTAGCAAGAAGCTTATATAGAGAATCATCAAACGTAGGTTTAGTTTCAACACTTATGTATGCAGTTCAGTCAGATGCTATAATAAGATGGTTTGTAAATAGTGGTATAAATGTAATGGATTCTAGAGAATGGGGCAACCATTATAACTCAACTGGAGCAGCATCCCAAGGATGTAGGCAAGTACAAGTTACAGGGTATAATGCAGCATGGAATATGAAAAACATATATGACTTAGCAGGGAATGTTTATGAATGGACAATGGAAGGACATAGTCCAGCCTATAGAATTATTAGGGGTGGAAGCTATAATGTTAATGGAAATGGTAATGGAGGACACCCATTACCTACACGTAGTTTTCCTAATTATCCATCGAATTCTGTATTAGGAACAGGTTTTAGAATAGCATGTTATATAAAATAAGATATGATTGTTTTATTACAAGTTAATAATAATTAATTAAAATATATATGCTGATAATTTATAAAATACATTTGACAATAAAAATTGGATGTGATAATCTGTTTTTGAACAGGGGAGAAAAATATGAATAAAAATAAATGGACCATATTAATTATAATTTTTGTAATAGTTATTTTGATTTTTGGAGTGTATTCTATTCAGAAGAATATAATTTCATCAAAGATTGAAAAAAGCTTAAACAACTTAAAATCAATGAGCAATTATACTATGAGTATAACTACTAAAATTAGTGATAACATTCAAAGTAATATTACAACAGAAGTGGGCGGTAATAATATTACTAAAGATACGGGAACTTCAAATGGCGCAAACATAACAAATTATAATCTTATTGAAAACAATAAGATGACAACTTATATGCAAAACAGTGTTTCAAATACATGGTTAAAAAGAGAAATGGCTATAAACAACTTGCAAAATAGTTCTAAAATGACAAATCATATAAAGTTATTTGAAGGGGAAAATAAATATATAGAGATCAAGTCGAATATAGCAGGAGAGAAAAAATATAAAGTAGTCTCAAAGAATTCAAACAATATATTAGGAAACATATATTTAAATGGTAATGATGTTAGTGGTATAGAATACATTAAGGGAGACTCTACTATATATGTTAAAATATATAATATAAATAAGACTACAGTAATCATACCTGAAAATATTAAAAAAGACGCAAAAGATATGCCTTTAATAAAACCAGGAACAGATCATATTACGGATGACGTAAACACCCAAATAGATGTAAATAAACAAGATGGGATAACCGATTCAGGAAGCAATAAAAACGATAACAAAACCAATGACTTAAATACACCAATTAATTCGGGAGTTGATACAAATAATAACAAAAACACCAAAGCAGATGTAAATAAACAAGGGGAGATAACCGATTCAGGAAGCAATAAAAATGATAATAAAACTAATAACACAGTAAAAATTAATGAATTAAATACAAAAAAAGCTAATTTTCAAAAAGAAAAAGCTAATTTAGAATCAAATTTAGCTAATAAAAAAATTAATTTAGCACAAATACAATCTCAAATAACAGCTAAAAACAATGATATAAGAAATAGAATCACAAGTGGTAATCCATATACAGCCGAAGAAATATCTGCTATTCAATCTCAAATAAGAAATTGGCAAACTCAAATTACAACGTTAAATCAAGAAATAAGTAATTTGAATTCACAAATAACTCAAAAGGATCAACAAATAATTTCAATTGAACAACAGATATCGGCATTAAAATAAGTAATAAAAATATATTTAAAAGCTTTCAAAACATATATTGTTTTGAAAGCTTTTTTCATGCATATTAGACAAAATATTTAAGCCAATGTACTTTTTTTTTACAAAAAAACATACAAGCTAAGTGGTAATATACCAGTAGGAAGTGAATATATATGGAAGAAATATTAAAGTACTTACCACGTAAGTTAATTGAAGAAATTAACATGTATATAGGTAATGCAAATATAAATGAAATTCGTATAAGAGTGAAATCAAATGTTATTTTAAGATTTGGTCAAAGAGAAATAAGTATTAATTATATTCCACTTAAAGAGGATATATTAAATATACTTTTAGCTGTTTCTAGAAATTCAATTTATTCAATACAAAATGATATAAATAATGGTTTTTTAACAATTAAAGGTGGACATAGAGTGGGAGTTACAGGCGAAGTTATAATAGAAAATGGAAACATTAAAAATATTAAAAACATATCTTCAATGAACATAAGAGTAGCAAGGGAAATAAATGGAGCTGCTAACAAAATTATTAATATAGTTGTAAATGGTAGTAGAGTAAAAAACACATTAATAATATCACCTCCTGGCTGTGGGAAGACAACCATTCTTAGAGACTTAATTAGGCAAATAAGTAATATTGGTAGAAATGTTTCCTTAATAGATGAAAGGGGAGAAATTGCATCAATGTATGAAGGGGCACCAATGTTAGACGTTGGCAAAAGAACTGATGTAATGTCTTTTTGCCCCAAGCATATGGGTATTAATTTGGTTACAAGAAGCATGGGACCAGAGGTTATAGCAACAGATGAAATAGGATCTAATAAAGATATTGAATCTATAAAAGAAGCAGTTCTTACTGGAGTTAGCCTATTGTTCACAATGCATGGAAGAGATGTTAATGATATAAAAAAGAATAAGGAAATGATGGAAATGATCGATAATGGGTATTTTGAGGTTATTATTTTTCTATCTAATAGAAATGGAGTAGGAACAATTGAAAAGATATTAAAAGGAAGGGAAGATATAAATGTTTGTAGTTAAAATTGGGATAGCAGGAGCTATAATCTTAGTTTGTACAATATTAGGAATTAAAAAGTCAAAGAAATATGAAATAAGAGAACATATGATTCGGGGAAATTATAACTAGCTTTAAAGCTTTAGAAAGTGAGATTAAATATATGATGTCTTCTCTTCCAGATGCAATTGAAAGAATAAGACAAGGGCTAAATACAGATTGGAAGCATGTTTTAGGAGCAATATCAACAGATCTTATATCAATGGGTGATACTGCTATTTTAAATAAAAAAATACATGAAAATATATTTTCTATATATGAACTTAAGGGTTATGATAAAGAAATAATATATCAAGGCTTAACAAGCCTTGGTAAAGGGGATGTAGAATCTCAAATTGGTATAATAACCAATTCTGTAAACGTACTTTCAAACCAATTAAATGAAGCAACTGAAGAAAGAATGAAAAATCAAAAGTTATATAGAACCCTTGGAACTGCTATAGGGTTGATGATAGCAATAATATTTATATAGAAATTAGGAGGAAATAATGGATATTGATATATTATTTAAAATAGCAGGCATAGGCATTTTGGTTGCAGTGCTTAATCAAGTATTAATAAAAGCAGGAAGAGAAGATCAGGCAATGATGACAACCATTACAGGACTTATAATTGTTCTTGCAATAGTAATAAAAGAAATAAGTGCTCTGTTTAATACAGTAAGGACAGTATTTAAATTATAGGGGGATACGTATGGAAATATTAAAATTATGTGCTTTTACAATAATTGCTTTAGTTTTAATAATACTAGTTAAGAAAGAAAACAAAGAAATAGGAGTGACATTTAGTATATTTGTTACTGTTATTATAGCCTCTTATGGAATAATAAAGCTAAATGATGTTATATCCCTTTTATATAATTTAATTGAAAATAGTGGAATCAATGCAAAATATTTAGAAGTAATATTAAAAGTTGTAGGGATTGCATATATTGTTGAACTTACTAAAGATGTTTGCATAGATAGTGGTGAAAGTGCTTTAGGATCAAAAGTTGAAATTGTTGGAAAAATAATTATTACAGTTATGACAATTCCAATTGTTATAGGGGTAATTGATGTAATAAATAAATTGATATAAATTGAGGGAGTTATGAAAAAAATACTAATGATAATAATGCTAATATTCTTTTGCTTTATTTTTAGAGAAGCATGTTTGGGAGCAGATGTGATAATAGAGGAGACATCAAAAGAATTAAAAATTGGAAGCTTGTTAGAAGAGCTTAAAGAATTTACTAAAAAGTCTGAGCTTGCAGAGGAACTTGAATTATCAAGCATATCTCAAACATTGATGATGGGAAAAAGTAATGATTATAGCAATATTATAAAAAAAGCAGTTAATATTTTTACTAAAGAAATAGTAATTACTATAAAAGCTACTATAGCAATATTGATAGTAGTAGTAATAATGGGAATAATAAACAGCTTAGAAATAGATAAGGAAAGTTCAGCTTTTAAAATATCAAATCTTATTTGCTTAATAACAATAATTACAATGCTTGTCAATACATATATGGATGTAATTAAATCGTATTCAGGAACGATTAATATACTTTCTAGTATAATGCAAACTGTTTCACCATTTCTGATGGTAGTTCTTGTAGCAACAGGAGGAATTACTAGCAGTACTTTGATACAACCCGCAATACTCTTTATAGCAAGTTTAATTGGCTTTTTAATAAATTATGTAGTTATACCATTTACAACAATATCAATAGTAATGAGTATGGTTTCTTCTCTTGGAACAACAGTTAGATTAAATAAATTAGGAGAATTATTTTCAAAGTCTAGTATTTGGATTACAGGAGTGGTTTTCACATTGTTTTTAAGCTTAATTAGTGTGAAAGGAACAATTACAACTTCAATAGATTCCACAGTTGTTAAAACCACTCAAACTGCTATCTCAAATCTAGTACCCGTTGTTGGGAAGTTTGTGTCAGATAGTTTGGAAAGTATTATGGGGGCTACACAAGTTATAGGGAAAACAGGAGGAGTAATAGGAATCATAGTAATGATAATAGTATCTATAGTTCCCATACTTAAAATGATAATAATATTTACATCTCACAAGATTTTATCAGCACTTACAGAAACAATAACAGATAATAAAGAGGTTGTAAATTGTATAGACAAGTTTGCCGAAGGATACAAGGTACTTTTAGGAGTATTAGTTCGGGGTCTTAGCACTATTTATAATGTCAACAGGAGTTATTATTAAATTAATGGGAAGTATAAGATAGGAGGATGAATAATGAACATAATTAAAGCTTTTGTTGAACAAATGATATACATTGCAATTGTTGCAATATTAATAGAAATGATATTACCCAAGGGAAGGGTTAAAAAATATATACATGTTATACTTTCATTATTTGTACTATTAAATATAGTATCTCCAATAATAAATGTAATAGCAGATAATGATATAGATAAAACCGTTAACAATGTAATTACAACTATTTCAAGTAATGCAGGTAAAGGTAATGCAAATATTGAAGAATATAATAGTTATAAAAATATGAAAGTAAACCAAACATTAAAAAGTTCATTAGAAAAAGATTTAAAATCAAAACTTAAAAATGAAGGTGTAACACTAATTAAAGTAGAACTAGAAATAAATGATAAATATATTTTTGATGAATTAAAAGTAAATATTGGAAACTTGGGGATCTCTGGAGAAAAGAAAATTAATAAAATATCCAAAATAATAGAATTTGTTGCTAATGAATATGAAATAGAAGAAGAGAAAATCAGAATAATTGAAGAGGGGTAAACATATGAAAAAATACTTAGAAACCATAGTTATGATGTTTTCAAAAGAAACAGATAAGAAAACAAAAACTCAAAACTTAATTTTTCTAGTAATATTATTGGTATTTTCTTTAATATTAATTAACAATATATTTAAAGAAGATACTGTAGAAACTATAAGTAAAAATAAAGATAAAAATAATCAAAAGAGTAATAAAAATGAAAGTACAAACTATAATAGTACTGAGGAGAACTTAAAAAACATTTTAGCAGAAATTTCAGGGATTAGTGATGTATCAGTAATGATTACTTACGTAAGCAATGAAAAGGTTACTCCTGTATATGATGTAAAGGAGGATACTACTCTTGAAGAAGATAGTAATGGTAGCGTATCTAAAACCAGCAAAAAAACAACGACAGAAAAGAAAGTTGCTTATGAAGAAGTGGACGGTAAAAAGATAGCAATTTTAGAAAGTAAAAGTAATCCAGAAGTAATGGGAGCAATTATAGTAGTAAAAGGATTAGATTCGGAAAAAGAATTAAAAATAAAAGAGGCAGTATCTAAAACATTAAATATTCCTATACATAAGATTGAAGTATTTTCAAAATAAGGGAGTGAATATATGAAAGTATTAAAAAGAAGTCAAATAGCAGTTATATCATTATCACTTATGGTGATGATAGCAGGATATATTAATTATAAATATAACCCTGAAAGAGAAGAAAACTTAGGTCAAACACTGTTTGTAAACAGTAAGGATGGGTTTATGTATAGTAATGTAAACATATATGATGAAGAGAATAAAAAATATGATAACAAAAAAATGGAAACAGCTAATTTATATGATGAAAAAAACAAGAAAAGTTTAAATAATTTTAGGGCAAGTAGAAACAATATGTTTTCTGAACTTCAAGCTAACTATTCCAGTGTTATAAGTGCTAACGCAACAAATGATGAACAAATTAAAGAATATCAAGACAAACTAAATGAACTTATTAAAAATAAACATTTAATAACAATTGTAGAAGATATAATAAAATCTAAAGGAATTGATGATATTGTTATAGTACCTACCAATGAAAATCTAAATGTTATTGTTGCAGATAAAGAAGAAATTACAAAAGATAAAATTGCAATGATTCAAAAAATAATACAAGATGAATTGAAATTTCCAGCAAATAAAATAACAATATCAGTGCCATAAAAAACCTTCCTTTATAAGTATTATTAATAGTAGCTAGTTACAGTTTGCATATGTTTGCTCTAAAAACCTTAAAAAATGCTTGACAATGAAAAGGAGCTAATATATAATATATTAGCATTCAAAGAGATATTATCATGTATTGCAATGCGCAGGCATGTTTAAATAGTTATTAAGGACTTAAGGAGGGAAAAACATATGGCACAACCAAAAAGAAGATGGTCAAAAGCAAGAACAGGTTTAAGACGTTCAACTTGGAAATTAGAAAATAAAACGTATGCAACATGTAATGATTGTGGGGAAACAATTCTTCCTCATAAAGCATGTCCAGCTTGTGGCAAATACAATAAAAGACAAGTAGTTGAAATAAAAGAAAAGACAGAAGCTTAAATATATAACTTCCTCACAGTTTTTGTGAGGTTTTTATTATATAAAAGAGGAGAAATAGCATAGTGAAAAAGTATAAAAACATAAAAATAATATATGAAGACAATCATGTTTTAGTTGTTATAAAGCCTGCTAAAATACCTTCTCAACCAGATAAAACAAAAGACATAGATATGCTTAGCATATTAAAGGAATACTTAAAAAAGGAATATAATAAGCCTGGAGATGTATATTTAGGATTGGTTCATCGATTAGATAGAATGACAGAAGGATTAATGGTATTTGCAAAAACTTCTAAAGCGGCTTCAAGGCTTTCTAAAAACATAAGAGAAGGGGATTTTAAAAAAAGATACATTGCATTAGTTTGGGGAAAAATAAATAAAAGCGATGATATAATTAAAATGGAAAACTACTTAATAAAAGATGAGAAAAATAATACAAGTAGAGTAATAAAAGAAAAAGGTTCTAAAGCAAAGCTTGCAAAGTTGTCATATAAGATTATTAATTATACTAAAATTAACGATGAAGATTATACTTATGTTGAAATAAAACTAGAAACAGGAAGGCATCATCAAATAAGGGTTCAATTTGCAAATATTGATCATCCATTATATGGTGATATAAAGTATAGCAAAATAAAAAGAGGAAATAAGCTTGCTTTATATGCATATAGTTTAAGTTTTTTCCATCCTACAAAAGATGAAGTGATGGAATTTGATATAATACCTACAAAAGATGAAATATGGGGTGATTTAAAGGAATGGAAGAAAATGATATAAAAGAAATTAAAAGAAATTTAGAAGAGATTAATAATAAGAAAGAAAAACTAAAAGCTACTCTAAAAATTGATGAAAAAACTAATAAAATAAAAGAATTAGAAGAAAAAACATTAGAAGTAGGATTTTGGAATGATGAAAAAAGGAGTATGCTGATTCTTTCAAAATTAAAGATTTTAAAAAAAGAAACATTAAATTATAGTGAACTTAATGACAAAATGGAAGAAAGTGCTGGTATCATTGAAATATTAGAAGAAGAATATGATAATGAATTAAAAAATGAAGTTTTAAATAATATTAAAGATATATCAGATAAAATTCAAAAACTTGAAACACAAACGTTATTATCAGAAGAATATGATAAATATAATGCAATCATTACCATTCATCCTGGAGCGGGTGGTACGGAATCACAAGATTGGGCAAGTATGCTATATAGAATGTATACAAGATGGGCAGAGCAAAAAGATTACGAAGTTGAACTTTTTGATTTACAAGATGGAGACGAAGCAGGAATAAAAAGTGTTACGTTTCTTGTTAAAGGAACATATTCATATGGGTATTTAAAAGGAGAAAAAGGTGTGCATAGGTTAGTACGTATATCTCCCTTTGATTCGAATAGTAGAAGACATACATCATTTGCTGCAGTAGAGATATTGCCAGAAATAGAAGATGATATAAACATAGAAATAAAAACAGAAGACTTAGATATTGGAACATTTAGAGCAAGTGGTGCGGGGGGACAACATGTAAACAAAACTGATTCTGCAGTTAGAATAAAACACCTTCCTTCAGGAATTGTTGTTGCATGTCAAACAGAACGTTCTCAACTTCAGAACAAAGAAAATGCTATGAAGATGTTAAAAGCAAAAATATATCAATTAGAGAAACAAAAGAATAAAGAAAAGTTACAAGAAATAAAAGGGGACACTTCAGACAATGCGTGGGGGAATCAAATAAGATCATATGTTTTTTGTCCTTATACTTTAGTTAAAGACCATAGAACAAATCATGAAATAGGCAATGTACAGAAAGTAATGGACGGATATATTGACGAATTTATAATAGAATATTTGAAAGTAAATAAAGGACAATAATTAAAAATGTATAGATTAATTTAAATAAAAAGGATATGAAAATGTAATCATATCTCTTTTTATATCAACTATTTTTTAATATTACATCTTCGATTGTATTTGCAACACTTTCACATGAATCAAAACAATTTTCTAAAGATTCAAATATGTGATACCATTTAAATATATAAATTGGGTCATTATATTTTGAAAACAATTTATTAACAGCATCTATATATAATATATCACCTTCTTCTTCAAGTGAATTTATTGAAATAATTTTATTTTTTAAAACTTTGGATTTTTTAAAGTTTTTAAGTTCAATAATAGTAGATTTTAATAGACGTGTCATTTTAACAACTAAGGCTACCATTTGTACTAAATCGGTTTCAATTTCTCTTATATTAAACATATAAAATTTTTGTGAAATTTCTTCAATATTGTCTATAACGGTGTCTAATTCACTATTTATTTTCAATATATCTTCACGATCAATAGGTGTAATAAAGGATTTATTTAATTCTTTGTATATTTCATGACAATTTGTATCTGCTTTTTTTTCTATACTTTTAATATTCCCTATTTTAATATCAATATTTGAGTAGTTTTCAACTAAACTAAGTAATTCTTCTGAAGCATTACAAACAAAGTCGGTAGATTTTGAAAACATCTCAAAAAAACAAACTCTTTCTTTCTTTTTAAACATTATAATATCCCCCTAATATTAAAAAATAAATATAAATAGTTTAGACATAAGATAACCAATAATTATACAGCCAGGGAAGGTTAACAACCAAGCAAGTACCATTTCATTTACAATTTTCCAATTAAGATTTGACATTCTTTTGGCTGCCCCAACTCCCATTACAGCGGTAGTCTTTGTATGGGTAGTACTAAGTGGTATGCCAGTAATTGTTGAAAATAGCAAGCAAATCGCTGCCGCGGTATCTGCAGCAAAGCCCTCATGCTTTTCTAATTTCACCATATCCATACCAACTACCTTAATTATTTTATAACCACCTATAGAGGTTCCAATTCCCATAACTATAGAGAAAAGGACAATAACATATATTGAAATGTTAAAAGTAATAGGTATTTCTTGTCCTTTTGCTAAAAAAGTTCCAAGCATAAAAACTCCTAAAAATTTTTGACCATCTTGTGCTCCATGAAGAAATGCCATTGCTGCTCCAGAAGATATTTGAGCATTTTTAAAGAAGATGTTAGCCCTATGTCTTTCAATATTTTTAAATAAAAAATTTACTATAGTAATGGAAAGATAACCGAACAAAACTCCTATTACAGAAGAAATAACAAGGCCATAAAGAACTTTAGTCCATTCAGATAAGTTTACCGCATTAAACCCAGTAATTGATATACCAGCTCCAGTAATACCAGCAATTAGAGCATGCGATTCACTTGTTGGAATACCAAAATACCACGCAGTAACAGCCCATACAACAATGGCAAAAAGTCCGGCAGCAAGAGCAACTTGCGATTCAATACCTGAACTAAAGATTACAATATTTCCAATGGTACTAGCAACTTTTGAATTTAACGTGGTCATGCAAAACAAGCCTAAAAAATTAAAGATAGCTGCCATAAAAACTGCTTTTTTAGGATGCATAGATCTAGTTGAAACTACAGTAGCAATAGCATTTGGAGCATCTGTCCATCCATTCACGAAAACAACTGCAAGAACCAAAATTACCATTGTTACTAAGGGAAAAGACATAATGTATCACTCCTATATAAATTAAAATCGTACAAAAAGGATATAAAAAAAGCAATGAACTTAATAAATAATCTATATTTATATTTTATGTTATAGGATAACAATAAATGTTAAATATATTCTAATGAAAAACATCAATAAAAGTGTTGAACAAAATAATTATATATGATACCATATTTTCATTGGTTGTTATTATCGAAACCTGGATTGCATAAAAATCAAGAGGAGGAGAAAGATGAAAAAAAACAAAAGAGTAGGGATATCATTAATAGTATTAGTAATAACAATAATAGTAATGATAATATTAGCAGGAGCAATTATTTTAAGTTTACAAAGTAGTGGTATTATAAATAAAGCAAGTGAAGCTGTTGAGAAAAATGATTTAGCAAGTATAAAACAGCTAGCAGCATTAATAGATGGTGAATTAAAATTAAAGTTATCAACAGGAGAAGATCCTTTAAAAGGAAAAACAAAATCAGAATATCTAAGAGAAAGATTAGAAGCAGAAGGGTTTAATATTGATAAATATGCAGTAAAATATAAAGATGACAACTTAATTGTTGAGGACTTAAGGATAGAAGATTTTTATGCCGCATATAATTGTGCTTATGTGTTATTAAATAATGGAGACGTTTTTTCATGGGGACTTAATGATTATGGACAACTAGGACATGGGGATAGACAAAATAGAAACTTACCTACTAAAGTAGCAGGACTTTCACATGTAGAAAAATTAATACCTGGTTCTGGTTCAAATTGTTATGCTATATTAGAAGATGGGACAATGAAATCTTGGGGTAGAAACAGTATATATACTGCTAGTTTAGGATTAGGAGATTTGGAAAATGAATATGTAACTATACCAACTACTATGCCAAATATATCAAATGCAAAAAGTATGGCAAAAACAGAATATGAAAACTTTGTTATTACTAAGGATGGAAAACTATATGGATGGGGACAAAATCATGCTTATGGTTTAGGTTTAGGAGATACAACAAAAAGGAAAACAGCAGTTAATATAACTGGAATTTCAAATGTTTCTGAATTATCAAACTCAGGAGAAACACTATTTGCAGTACTAAGTAATGGGGATGTATATGTATGGGGGCCGGGAAGCAACTATACAACAGGCTTAGATAGTGTAGAAACAGTTAAAACACCATTACTTCACCCACATCTAAAAAATATTAAAAAAATAAAAAGTGTTAATGGAAATGTATTTGTGGCTTTAACAAAAGATGGTAAAATAAAATCATGGGGAACAGATACTAGTGGTTTTGGAAAGTTGGGATTAGGAACTCAAACAGTTAGTAAAGTACCAGCGGAAATACCAGGATTATCTAATATTGTTTTTATGGAGACTTGGTTAAATACTATATTTGTTTTATCAGACAATGGAACAGTGAAAGGGTGGGGGGATAATTCCTCATACAGATTGGGTCTAGGAGATACCACAAATAGAAATATTCCAGTGGAGATTCCTGGCATTTCAAATGCTAAAAGTCTAAATGTAAATAATAATGGAGAATATTTTGCTTTAACAGATGATGGAATAATGGGATGGGCTTATAATACTGATGGACAGTTAGGGGTGGGTTCAGCGGAAACAGTAATTACACAACCTACAAAAGTATTAAACGTGACAAATGTAAAAGACTTGATATTAAGAGCATATAGCACTTTTATATTATTAAATGATGGAACTGTAATGGCTTGTGGGAAAAATAACTATGGTCAGCTAGGATTAGGAAATACTTCAATAAGGAGAGAACCAATTAAAATACCAACACTTTCAAATGTTGAGAAAATAGTTAAAAGTACTGCTTATGAAACAGTTTATGCGTTAATGAAAGATGGAACACTAAAAGTGTGGGGACGTAATCAATACGGTCAATTTGGGGTGGGAAATACAACCAATAGTTCAGTTCCTACCAATATTGATTTTAATAGTATATTAAAATCAATTAAATAGTTCAAACATATTAATGCTATGTTTATAAAACTTGACTAATATTAAAAATAAAGGTATAATTGTATATAGGTTTTAAGGTTAATGTTTTAAATATAAAAACATTAAATCTTGTACGGTCTATATATAATTATATTTTTTATAAAAAATTATAGTAAAATGTATAAAAAGGTTCGGGGAATATTTAAAATAAAAATTAAAAAAATTAAAGGAGGAATAGTAAATTAATGAATAAACAAAATAATGACGCTATCTATGATGATAGTGTGTCTAACGAGGCCTTAATGAAGGATGTTAGAAAAAAACTAGAAAGAAAAAGTACAGTAGAAATTGATACTGTTAGTATTGAAAATATAGAAAAAAAAGTGATAAAAAAATTAGATCAAGGTAATAAATCAGAAAATAAAGAACCAGTACAAAACACACCAAAACCGAAAATTATTAAAGAGAACAAATATAAAAAACGAACTGAAAATAATAGAATGAATAGACAATCAAATATTAAAACCACAAGTAAAGATATTATATCTTTAGAAAAGTTTAAAAAGCAAAGCAAGGTAATAGCAAAAGGAAAAGAAAAACTTAAAATAATTCCATTAGGAGGATTACAAGAGATAGGAAAAAACCTTACAATTTTTGAATATGGTAATGAAATTGTGATTGTAGACTGTGGAGTTGCTTTTCCAGAAGATGATATGCTAGGGGTAGACTTAGTAATTCCAGATATTACATATTTAGAAAAGAATGCATCAAAAATTAAAGGCATAGTAATAACTCACGGACATGAGGATCATATTGGTTCTATACCATATTTCTTAAAGAAGATAAATGTACCTATATATGCTACAAAATTAACCATGGGATTGATTGAAACCAAATTAGAAGAGCATGGTTTAATGAGAACATCTGAATTATATATTGTAAAAGCTACAGATGTTATCAAACTTGTACAATTTAATG
>JAQUBQ010000092.1 GCA_028686615.1 Clostridia bacterium
TATAGCGTCTAAAGGTATGACATCAATGGTAAACATGCAAGAGCAAGATTGCATATAAACAATTTACTTTCAAAAAAAGCAGTATTAGTGGGAGCGCTTAGCCCAGAAGATGCTTATGTAAAACAATTAATAAAAGAGAGAGAACAAATAGAAAAGCAATCTAAGATATCAACTGCAAATATAAAAGCAACGGTTAGTGGGCTTGTATCATATACTTCCGATGGATTAGAAAATAAACTAGACTTATCCACGATCTCTAATTTAAATTATGAGGATATAAAGAATATAGTTGATAAGGACAAGGATATAATTAACAATAAAATTAAAATAACAAATAATTATGAGGCATACATCTTAGTAAAAGTATCAGGTATAGAGGAAGAATATATTAAAGAAGGAGCAAAACATAAAATCAAAATAATAGATTCTGAAATAATAGAAATTGAAGGTACAATAAATCGAATAGTGGTTACAGAAGAGGGAAAAGAAGTTTTATTTAGAATAACTAATGGTATAGAAAACTTAACTGAAAACAGGGTAATGGAAGTGGAAGTTGTATGGACTAGTTTTTTAGGACTTATTGTTCCGAATTCAGCAATATTAAAAGATGATAAAGGTACATATGTTAAAATTCTTACAAGAGGTGATTATATTGATATAAGAATAAATGTTGATAGGAAAAACAAAGAATATTCAATTGTTTCAAATATAAAGTCTAAGAACAAAAGTAACCCCTATGTTTTAGAAATGTATGATCAAGTAATAGTTAATAGTAATTAATGTGAAAAAAATATTACAAAAATATTAAAAAGAAAACAAAAAAAGATAAAAACATGTAAACATGTTGACATCTAATAAAACTCGTTGTATAACAAGGGTATATAACTATAGGAGGTAAGTATGAGTGCGGCAATATTAAATAAATTTTTGGAAGTATTAGGGATATCTGAGGAAGAGGATGAAGAAGTTTATACGGAAAATGAATATAATGAAATGGAAGAGATATATGAAAAGCCTTTAAGAGCAGGGCATTTTTCGAGAGCGGAACAAAGAAAAGAAAAGGTATATGATGAAGAATATTCAAAATCAAAATTAAATACTAAAATTTTACCTATGACAGGAACAGTTTCTACATCTAAAGTTGTTATTACTCAACCGGAAGTTTATGAATCTGTAGAGGAAATAGGAGAATATTTAAAACAAAGAAAATCTGTAATAGTAAATTTAGAATCAATAAATAAAGAAGAGGGAAGAAGAATATTAGATTTCTTAAGTGGAACATCTTTTGCACTAGAAGGAAGTATACAAAAAGTATCTAATTTGATTTATCTAATAACTCCGAAGACTGTTGAAATACAAAATGATGTAGAGAGATCACAATATAGAAGTAAATTGTCATTTTCATGGCTAAAATAATATACGGGCAGGTAAGGCAAGATTACTTGCCTGTTTTTTATAGAGGAGGAAAAGATGGGAAAAATACAAAATAAAGAACAATCGAAGTTAGATAAAGAAGAATTACTGTTATCTGAAGTTCAGAGCGCATTGGGTAACCTTAGGTATGAAAAAAAGCTTGATAGAGATGTTACTAGTAGTTTAGAAGATTTAAAAAAGCTTAATGATGAAATAGCTTATATAATTAAGAATAGTCATTTTAGAAGTGAAGAAATAAAATCTAATAACAGAGAGATTGAATATATAGAAGGAAACAGCTTACCTAGTTTACAGGACCAATGGAAAAAAAAGGGCTTATTTGCTAAGTTAAAAGCATTAGTTAATGGAGATAAAAGAAGAATCGACAGGGATACTTTAGAAAAACAGAGTTCAATAAAAAACTTTAAAGAGTCAAACCAAAAACTTGAAGAAAAAGAAAAAGAGGATACAGAAAAATTAAATATAAATTTAGGCAAAATAAGATATATGTTGGAACATGAACATAATAGTGAAAAGGAAGTGGGCTTGAAACTTGTTTTAAATAAATATAAAATAGAAGATAAAGATGGTAGCCAATTATGGAGTGAATTAACGGAAAAATTTAATAGTAAAATAGGATCTGTAAAAAATGGAGAAAGACCTGACCTTCCTATAAAAGCGTACTCAGTTAAAGATGTACATGAGATAGTTAATAATATGTTAGATATGGCCAAAGTAGGAGGGGCTAAAGGAATTGTGGATGCTGAGGCTAAATATATGCCTTTAAAAAAACAATTAACTCAAGAGATGGGATTAGAAGAAATAGATGTAGATGCAGAAGAACTTTTTGAGATGTTAAAAACAACTGGAGAAACTGATGAAAAGTTAAGGAAATTAAAAGAAATGGTAAAAACCAGTAAAAGTCAAAAAGAATTTTCAGAGACACTTAAATCTAGTGTAAATACAGAAATTGAATTAGAGGAAGAACAGAAGAGTGATTCTGGTAAAGTTAAAAAAGTAGAAGAACTAGGCATTGAATAATATATGATTATTAAAAAATACAAAGAGTAAGATAGATAAGAAAAGATAAAAAATAGGATGTTTTTGTATATAATTAAATGTGTTTAGAGGAGGTAAATGTATGTTAACAACGGCTGATATTGAAAATAAAATTTTTAAGAAGAGTAAAATTAAGCGGATATGATATTAATGACGTGGAAGATTTCTTGGAAAAAATAATTGTAGACTATGAGAAACTTATGAAAGAAAATATGGAATTAAAAGATAGAGTGAATAACTTACAAGAGTCTGTGGCATATTATAAATCATTAGAAATTGGGATAGACCAGACCGTAGGAAATGCTCAAACAGAAGCAGAAGCAATTAAAGAAGACGCTCATAACACTGCTGATAAAATAAAAAAAGATGTAATGATGCAACTAGAACAATATAAAAAAAATGAAGAAGAAAGAATAAATAGAGAATTAGAAGAATTAAAAAAAGAAGTTTTAACGAAAGAGATATCACTAGAGGAGATAAAAAAACAAATGCAAATATATAAAATAAAAACAATTTCAATGTTAGAAGCTCAAATTAAAATACTAAATGAAGAATAGGGGGAATTAAAAATGGAAAAAGAACAAAAAGGTATATCAGGATTTTATGTAATATTTTCATTACTATCATTCTTATCAGCGATATTATCAATCTTTACAATGTACTTGATATTCACAGCAGTAGCAGTAGTTACTGGTGTTATGGGATTGCAGGAACCAAATACTAAAGGCTTGTCTATTGCTTCTCTTTCAATAGTACTATTGTTAGGAATCGTAAAATTAGTAATGCTTATAACAACAAGTGGACTTCCAGTTTGGTTAACAAGCGGATTACTATAAATAAAAATAAAGCAATGAATGGGAGAAGTTAAATGAGAGCAATTAAAACAACAGCGATATTACTATGGGTATTTATATTTATTGTAGCAGCCTTTATTGTTGGACAATATCTATCAACAAAGGAAATATACAGTATGTTTAAAGAAAAAGAAATAGCAAATGAACAAGAGATAGAAACAGAAAAAGAAGAAAAAGTAATAGATAAAATAGGTGAAGAAACAATAAGAATAGGAAGCAATATAGCAAAAGAATATTTTACAAAACAATATTCGGATTTTGTAACAATAGTTGTGGCCGAAGATGTTTTTGAAAAACAAATTAAAAAGGACATTACAGAAGAAATTGCAACTAATTATGTTATGAAGGCAATAGCAGTATCTATGGATGAAGATAAATACAATCAAGTGGCTGGTTCGAGCGGAGAAAGAGCAATTATATTAGAATCTGAAGTAAATAAATTTATAGATCAAATGTTTAATAAAAATGTTTTAGAAGAGATTAAAACTTCAGAAAAAGCAGGCTATAACAGTATAGATAAGACATATGGGATAGAAAGAGAAACACAACTTACAGGATATAATGTGGAACTTGCAAGTATTTCTAATATAACATCGAATAAACTCAAGCTTGATTTTATTGTAAAGGATAAAAGCAAAAATGAAAATGTTAAAATAGAAGTAGAATACAAAGCTGGAAGATATACTATATTAAATTATGAAGTTAAATAAATTATAAATTAAAACATATTAGAAAAAGAGCGGTAGGCTATATGCTTACCGCTTAAGTTTTTATAGCTACATTATTTACAATTCTCTATAGGGGAATAAAGGGAATACAAGGCAGACCAAGTGTGTAAACCAACGATCCCATCAGGTGTTAGTTTATTATTTAACTGGAATGCTTTAACCCCTATTTTTGTAACATCATCAAAGACTTCGCTTATAGGACCATCATAATATGTTAGGCT
>JAQUBQ010000019.1 GCA_028686615.1 Clostridia bacterium
AATTAGGATATAACCGGGATTTTGAGTAGTCTCCTGACGAATACCATATTTGGCTCGTTGGGCAATAAGGGAATTGATTTTGTTTAACATTTGATTACCTCCTTTAATTATTGTGATAAAATGTACTTTTGGTTTTAATATGCTTCTATACTATTCGGGAATAACTCACAATACTCATTGAAAAGTTTTTCAGTTTCTTTTTTACATTGTGCAATACTTTCAAATTCTTCTGTGTAATCTGCTGTTTCTGTTGGTTCATGCCTAACATAACCAGTATAAAAATTTTTAACACTTTGAGAATCATGCCAATATTTACGTTTACGTTCTGTCGTAATTACTACTTTTATATCTGATACAGTATAAGATGGGTCACGACCTTCAAATGTATATCTCAGTAATCCATCCATGAAATCTTCGCCTTTATCCCATTTTATTTTATTTTGTGGTTTTGTTATTAACGTATTCATTATTTATCATTCCTTTCTTACATCATCATAAATATTTTATTTGGTATCATTTTCTCTTCTAATTTTATCAAAAATAAAATCTAAACTAACAGTTCCTTTACTTTTCGTATTACACTCTTCACACTGTATAACTCCAATTGCTGTATAATATTTTTCACCTAACTTAATTTCTTTCCCGCATTTTTCACATTTCATATTATTTATCCTCCTTAAAATATAACACCAAATCCACCTTTGGTTAAAACTCTTCGATTGTATACCCTTGTTTCTCATAATAATCTTTCAATAAGGGTAACACAGTTTGGTTAACTGAAGCAGTAATAATCTTCTTTTTTGTATCTACTCCGTATTCATTCCAATCATCCAATCCTTGTTTTTCAAACTGATAATAATGTGTACCAGATTTATAATCTAAAACATAAACGCTATATCCTAAATCTTCTAGTTTTCTATGAAGGTCTTTGTGATTCGTTTTCACTATTTGATTACCCCCATAATTATTTTATTAATATAATTATACTCGATATATTTTATGCTGTCAATATGAATTTAGAACTTTTTATTAAATTTTCTTAAATTTCTTTTAGAAACTCTTCAACTGGAAAATTAAATGCCACTGATATTGTGAGAGCTTGGTCAAACATCGGGATGTTAGGGCTGCTTTTCGTTGACCAGGAATATACATTGTTCTTTTGATATCCCAACTCCATAATCTCTTTTGGCATGATACTATATTGTTCTAAAATACGCTTGTAATTCAGTTTAATTAGTTTCCGGTCTGTGCTGTTATACTGATTTATTAATTCTAATATTTCAGCTTGATTGTATGTTTTCATTTTTTTCACCATCCTTGTATATTATAACTGCTGTTATTGTCTTCTGTTATTGCTTTTTACCAATCCCAGGTTTTGTCATGTTATATTTTTTCAATCATAAAATCTTTTTGATTCTTTTTATACTCAGGATTAGCATTAAAAAATTCTTCTTTTGCCTGTTCTTTATTGCCAATATGAGAAATATAACCAATTTGGTTGTTTTTAAAATATACTACAAACATTCCAATTCCACCCTTCATTATTTTGTTATTTTAAATACTCTTCAAAAGGTACAACTGGCAGGGTGTTATGTGTCGGCTGTTATACCCTTTAGAGTAGTATTTAATTAATTATATTGTTCTTGATTATGTACTAAATCAAGATTTTCAATGTTAAGATTCTCATCATATAATATCCAATCATTATTTAACCATTGCATAATTCTATTATATCTTTCTTCTGAATATCTTGGGTTCTCTTTGTTATACCATTCATCAAATAAAAATTTCCATTTCCTATCATTGCAACTTCCGCAACTAGGTACGCAATTTGATAAATCATTACTGCCATTATGGTTTATATGTTCTTTATGAAAGTCACCAAGTTTAGTGATGCCATTCCTAGTATAGTAATGCTCTAATAAAGGTAAACCACAGTAAGCACATTCATATTCAAAGTATCTTTTACAATTTTCCCATTCCATCTTATTTATTTTATGTTTTTTATGCATTATTCTATTTTTATTATATTCTCTTATTTTATCTGGATTTTCCTGTCCCCATTTTTTCCTTCTGAGAAAATTATATTCTAAATTTTCATCTTTCCATTGACTAAAAGTTTCTTTACGTTTTAATTTATTATCAACACAATAAATTTTATCATATTCTTTTCTTTCTTCTAAATGTTTTAGTCTATATTTACTGCCTCTTTCGATTGTACATTGTTTACACTCTGAACCAAATCCTTTTTCTGGATTGCTTTTATTTTTCAAATAAAAATATTCTTCCGTTTCTGGAAACCATTCTTGACATTTAGTACACCTATGTTCTTTTACCCCATTTACTTCTCTATTATTTATAGAAAATATCTCTGCTGTTTTAGTATATTTGCCCAATTATTAATTTTCTCCTTCCTCTTCACTTTATTTTAATAATTCTTTTGTACTGTCAGCTTCTTCCCTCCACATTTACCACAATGACATCTATCAATAATTTTAATAACTTTACATTCTCTTTGTTTATAAGTTTTACAACCGCACTTCTGGCAAGTAATTGTATACTTTGCTTTTTCGATCTTAGGGCTTATTATCCCCATATTAGCACATGTATCTGTTCTACTAATATCATAACCATAATGATAATTCATTCTGCCAGCATAGGCTTTCCATGTTTTACCATGATTCATACAATTCGGGCAGGTATGTAATACTTCATGTGCTAATGTTTGTTTAATATATTTATTTTCCGCTTGTGTTAAATGTTCTGATATTTCAATTAAATAAGTTCCATTATGCTTTTTACATTGTCCAAATCTTCCCTTTGCCCTGGTATTAATTGTTATGTTTGAATTGATGTTGTTCGATATTGGGATATTTAATGCTGTTGCTTCATTTATTACTTCTTTTAGAAGATCATTGTATTTACTCATTTTACCAATCCTTTCTTGTTGTTTTTATTTTGTTAATATAATTATAAGCGATAATATTTATATTGTCAACATGAATTTATTGTGATAAAACGATTCTTTCATACTGTTATCCCAATAATATTTCCTTTGCCATTTCTTTTTCTTGATCCGTATACTTATCACTGTTATTAATTGCTTGATAAAATTCTTCTAGTGCTTCTCCAGGTATTTTACCCCATACCCTTCTAGTTTCCCTGAGTAGGTTTCCAAATTCTTTTCCTTTATCCTGCATAATATAATACCTCCCCGTTATATTAATACTATCTCTTGTAATTGATTCTCGATATACTCAGCAATTTTTAAATCGGTTTCCGGGTTATAATATGTTCCCCTGTTAGGTATTTCTATATTTATTTTGCTACAATGGCAGTATAAGGTTTCAAAAGCATTATTAATCCATTTTCTACGTTTTTGTGATTCTCTTTTAATTTCTTATGGCGCCACTTCTTTAATTGTTTGGATAGCATTATTGATCCTGTTTATACTGTCTTGGTTCGCCTTAGTGTTTTTTAACATACTATTATTCTCCTTTGCCATTTAATCTTTTTAATATTTCCTGTTCATAAGCTTTTTCTTTTATTATAGCTGGTTTGCCGTTTCTTAAAGTATTTTGAGCAACTATAATAGCATACATGTTTACTAATTCTTCATTGTTTAGTTCACTGGCTGATTTCTCCCATTTATTCATATTCGTTTGACCTCCTAATTATTTTATTAATATAATAATACATTAATATAACTATATTGTCAATATGAAATTGCACAAAACCTAGGAAAAAATGAATGCCTAGAAATTGGACTTTCTAGGACATAAAATGTGTATCAAATACCTATTTTGTTATAACTTCAATATTGTCTATTATAAATCGTTTTCCATAATAATTTCCATAATTAAATGTACGAATTAAAGCACGTTTTGTTGGTAATGGTTTAATTTTCTCCAACCCTCCATCTTTATACCATTTTTCAATATTGCTTGCTATATTATGTTGTCCATTTACACCACAATCAGGCATTCCATCAGCTTTATAGTCACTATGTCTATATTCTGTTTCTCCCCATTTACCTGTAATTTCAAGTATTTCTCCTGTTGATTTAATACGAAATAAATCACCCTTTTGAATATTCATTTTAAATTCTCCTTTCATTACCAAATGCCTGATTTATGTTGTTATGCAGTTCCCATATATGTTCCACCATTTTTATCAAACCAAAATCTATTTAACTTTATCAAAACTTCTTCTTCTGTTATATCTTTCCATTTATTGTTAATAAAATCCCATGCAAATCTGTCATGAGCTTCCTTTTGTGCTTTATCTTTTAACTCTTCATATTTTACTAAACCTTTACTTCTCATTAGTTTTTCATCATTCCAATTTTCCATTATAACCCATCCTTTCTATTTTTGAATAAAGTGTCAGTTTTATACTGTTCTATTTCCATCCTGTTTGTAAATCATGATTAGATAATACATAAGATTCAAAACTTTTATCTCCTGCATTATTTATATCAATTACAGTACAAGCAAATTTGCCTTCTCTTTTAGCAACCACAAAATTTTTATTCATTGACTTGCAATATACCTTTTCGCCAGTTTTAAACATTTTAAATTACCTTCCTTTCATTCATGATGAATTCTGAATTCTATAATGTTATTGTATTACCTTACCTTTAGTAGACGGATAATATCTATTTAGCTCTGTTACTGTGCCGTTTTCCTTTTTGTAATCTCTTACAAAACTAACATTACCAGACTGTGTTTTAACTACTGCGAAAAATCCTTCATTCAAGAGTATTTCTTGATTGTTATTATCTTTTCCTGTCCTTACTTTTAAACCGTTTTCAATTTTAAAGAATAAACAGTTTTTGTATTCCATTTATCATTCTCCCTTCTTGTTATTATCGTTTTCCTTCCTCTATATTCTGCTTTTAACTTCAGAACATAGAGCAGGGAACCCCTGCTGTTTAACTGTTAAATTAAGTATATCATACTCCCAATATGAAAAGCAAGTATTATTTCAAATAAAATTTATTTTTTTACTATGATTATGCTGCACGTTTGGCCTTGTTCCGTTTAACTGCTATTCCTGGATTATTGCTTATCGGATCATGCCAAAAATGTTTAACTGCTAGTGCAGATACGCCTATCAATATCCACCCAGCTATGGCATATAAAATTAATATTGTTGTTATATTTATATAGTCCTGGTGGGTTATTACCATGCCTGTTATTGTCATGTGTTGTGCCTCCCCTTATTGATAAGCGTTTAAAACCATATACATATTACAACAATTAACACTTGTGGCCTCAAACCATACATTCTCAATCTTAAAATCAAATATCCAATGCTTTCCCGATAAATCATTAAAATAAATTGGTTCACTGAAGTCTTTTAATTGTTCTGTTATTTCATTTGTTAGTAAATTGTCTTTGTCTATTATTTCAAATTCCCAGGGTTTCCCGGTGTCTGATCCTTCTAAGGAATAATTATTGTTACCTTTGATATATGTATGTTTTTTAGTTTTCATTCTGTTATGCCTCCAATAAATTTATATTAAGGTTTTTGTGCAGAACCTTTTAACTGCTCTGTTATCGGCCTAAAATAACTTTGTATATAATCCTGTTACTGAGGTAAAAATGTCCTGCAACATATCGGCATATACATCTTTGTATTCTTTAACAATTACTATTTCCTCATCATAAACTTTAATTCCTAATTCCTTTGCTAGTGGTGTTAATGTTTTCTTAATTCGGGTAAAAGTTAAATCGTACAAATCAAGGCCGTTTAACTGGATTTTAAAATACTGAGCCTTTGAATTATTCTTGGTTAGTTTAATCATCAAATACACATAACCTAAATCGTTATAACCGTAATACTGGAATTTACTACCTGTCATTACTAAAAATTTATTACCTCCAATTTGCTCTGCTATGGTTCTGTAATCACCTATTTTAATTTCATTCTGTGCTGTTTGTGCCATTCTGTTAACCTCCTTTCTGTTATGGTTTATTTTATAATTTTATTAAACTTTACTGCGAAAATTTAACTTGCTGTTATACATTATTTCCCATATCTACATTAAATAATCTGTTATACTCTCCTGCTGTTCTTTCTGTTATGCTATACTTTTTACACAGTTCTGTTATATGTAAACTGTTATAGTCATTTATAAATTGTTGCTTAGTTTGACTTGTCCATTTAGTTTTATGTTCTGTTATTGGTTGATCTGGGAGTGGTGCAAGTACGGCTGTTATTGTAATTTCTAGCGCATTGCATATTATTAAGACTGTTATAAAATCTGGTTTATATGGATTGTTCAACTTGCGTAATTGGTAGACAGTTTGTAAGGGAATTGCCGTTAACTGTGATAGTATTGCAGGTTTAATATTAAACTGATCCATATATTGTTTTATGTTGGCCTTTATGGTGTCCCGGTCTGTATCCTGGTATTGATTATAAAGACTTATTAGTTCTTTTTGTTGTTTTAAATCCATAATATAAATACCTCTTTTTATTACCTTCTATTTTGCCTTGTAAACAGTTTTATATATTTTTGGCTTGTTAGGTATTGCCTTGCGGTTTATCTTTGCTTATAGCACATTGTGGAAGGTATTATTTTATTCTATAAACAAAAATAAACCGATACCCCTTTTTATAAGGATATCGGCTCTGGCTCTAGGCTCTGGCTCTGTTTTAGTTTGTAGTATTGGTGTTAAGGTTTACGGTAATTTCTTGTTTACATTTCTTACAATATACTTGTATATTTTGGACCGTTGCGCCGGGAAGAAGTTTAAAAAGTTTAGTTTTGCAGTTTGGGCATGTGTACCAAGTTGTATTATTTTGCATCTTCTATTTTCTCCCTTCCCTTAACTATTTTTAAAGGATATGGGGAATTTTGTTCATATGCCTTTTTATTTACTTTCATTTCTTCTTTGGTGTACTCTGTTATTTCATGTTCCCAACCTTGCCCGTAATTACAGTAAAATCTCCAACAGTCTTTAGTTTTACGCTGATACATTAAAATCATTCCTTTCCTTTTTTGTTTAATTTGATTAAGGTTTAATCTTCTTCGTTTTCCTCTTCCTCATCATTTTCCTGGTTGTCGATAATTTCTTGTAAACTGTTAAGGACTGAGAAATAAACTTCTTCTTTTTCTTTCGTTTGGGAAATTTGCAATAATTGAAAACCATCTTTTATATGGTCATATTCTTCTAAAACTTCAGACATATAATAAATCCGATCATTCCTAGAATGTAACCATTCTGTTAAATCACTTGTATATATATCTGCCTCCATTTCTTCAGGAAAATCAACTTCTTCATGTTCTGAGATATAATATAAAGATTCTTCTATGAATTTGTATTTCCAGTCATCTGGTAAAATGTTTCCATTATCGTGTGCAGTAAAAACCATATCATGTACCCACTCTGGCCTGTTATCGGTTGTTTTAATGTATTTATTGCCGTTATCCCTTGTTCCTGTAGTAAAATAAGTTAATGCCTCACTTGCCAATTCTTGAATAGTTCTTTCCATTATACCCACTCCTTTAATATTTTAATTGTTGCCCCTGACGGGCAATAATAGCCCGTTTCGTATTAATTTTCAAATACTCATCAGAAGGGTTTTTATTCTTCGTCCTCTTCCTCATCTTCTGGTAATATACCAATATCTTTTAAATATTGTATATCGTCTTCGTGCCAGTCTTCCGAGTTCTGCTCATATTCGGCTTTTAATTCATCTGCAAAACCTTCATGTCCATTGTAAGGAGTAGTATAAAAAGATTCTAATTTATCCCCGTTCATCATAGCAACTTGAAATTCTGCATTAGTGAAAAATACGCTCCCTGAGTTGCGATTAAACATAATTATTACTTCTTCGTCCTCAAAATCATCTGGAAAACCTTGTTCACATGATACTGTTAAAAGTTCGGCTGCTAATTTGCGTTCTCTCCATCCAAAATCCGCTAGGTTAGTGGTTGTTATTTCATTACTCATTATTCAACACTCCTTAATATTTTTATTTTGTTTATCTGTTGTACTTAGTATAGCAGTTATAATTAGTATTGTCAAACTAATTTTTAATTATTCTATAGTTTTTTAGATTTATCCCTGCGGGCATAAGTCCCAATGATCACACCATGAGCAAAATACTTCAATGCTGGTTTTAATCCCTTGTTGCCATTTAACTTGTTGATATTGGTTAAAATCTGCATACCATACACCAGCCTTGTAGTAGGTTTTTATTCCATCTATGTGGCGAGAATTTGATGTTTGATCGTTTTTCATTATTTCGACCTCCTTTCTATTATGTATTTTTATTTTATGATTTGTTTTAATCCTTATTAGTATGTCAGACTGTTTTGTTATTGATTAATCTGGCACACTAAGCAGGATTAAAAGTTCCTGCTTGTTTATATTATTTATATTGATTTTGTAAGATAATTTTTGATGTTCAAATATTTTACTGCTCTATCTCTTTCTGCTTCTGTTTCAAAACAAATTGTTACTTCTTGTGATTCGTCTGAAATATCATCAGGATACCAATCAATGTCGCTATTATTAAGTTTTTGGATGTCATCATGATTTAAGTTAGTCAATAAGTATTCCATTCCATCAACCTCCTAAAATTTTACTGGTGATCAATTCGTCATTTTGTGTCATATGCAATAGATAATAAAAAATCAGATAATTGTATTATAGAAATATGTTTTTTCTTTAATAAATTATAGTTTTTATCAAATATTTTCAATGTGCAGTCACTGTCTTTTATTGTATTTTGTTCTAATTGATAAATAAACAGATTCTTTGAGAATTCTATCATTATTTCACCTTCTTTTATATTTTAATCAAATACCAGTTTCATATCAACTATTGATTAACTCCACCAAAACAGACACAACATATTTTTTATATCTTGGGAATTTACCACCTGTTAACATTTCCCCAATGCTGGCCTTATATCCTTCTGGAAATTTTGTAAAGGTGCAAACTGTTTGCCCTTCTTTTCTTAGTTCAGAAGATAATTTTTCTTGTGCTTCCTGTTCTGTGTCTGCATCAATATATAATTGATATGTCTGTTCTTCTTTTGAATCATCAAGGGTATTCCCTATTACTTCAGTTATTTTGTACTCAAAAGAATGTTCCCAGGAATAACCGAATTCATCATAAACAAGTTCTTTTGCTAATTGCTTAGACACACCTTGATTATTTATACGATACAGAATTTTTTCTTCCTTTGAAAGAGAAGAATATTTTCTATATTCGGGATCGTATGAGTTTGAATAATAATCATGTTCAATGATTTTTCCTGCATCGTATAGGTTATCAAGTGTGCAATCGCCAACCTGCGAAAACCTTCCTGTTATGGTTGATTTGAGCCAATTGGTTTTGCCTATGCCTTGGATGTCAGATAATTTCACATGAATATCTGAAAGCATTTCCGAAGGATCGTCAATCTCACCTAAAGAAATATATTTTTCATTCATGGAGTCAGCTTGTTTTTTACTTTGTTGCTCCATATCATGAAATAGGTTACTCCATTGTGTGTTGGTTAATTCCATTTCAAAACCTCCTAAAATTTGTTATGTGATGAAATTTGCTATTGGTTCTGTTATTTAAAATATGATTCATCTAGTAATATATTATTAAATGAATCTTCACATATAAATGTTATTTCTTTTCCGCTTTCAAATTTTATTTCGACCATTTTAAATGCTGAATTGACAATAATATTTTTTATTGTTTCACCTTTAATTTTCATAAGTTTAGGATCGTTTATTGAAACTCTATACATTCTATCACCTCCATTCTGTTATTGTTTAATCTCAAAAATGCTTTTAAAAACCTGTCTCTGTTCCTGTAAAACTTTCCACTTTGTTGCTAGTTTTGTTAATGCCTCAGCGTCTTTAGCTGTTCCGAATTCTGCAATAATCCATAATTGATTATCCGCACTTTTTTGGAGTTCTTTCCTATACTCCTCAATTCTTTCTACTGTACGTTCAATTTCCTGGTCAATTTGCTTTAAGTATTC
Organism: Clostridia bacterium; assembly: GCA_028686615.1. GTDB lineage: Bacteria > Bacillota > Clostridia > TANB77 > CAG-465 > CALXJE01. The sequence continues at coordinate 10,000 of JAQUBQ010000019.1, forward strand.
GGCTGCTTTGTTATCCATTTTATCACTCTCCTCTTTTTTATTTCTTTTTAATCCCTCTATGAAGTGCTAAAATGTGCTGTTATTGTGTTATGGGTTTTTAGCACTCGGTAGAATGATTAAATAAGCTGATAACATTTACTAAAATCAATGGTTTGTGGGATGTTTGCTTCCGCATATCGCTCTGCTGATTCTCTATTTTGAAAACAACATCCAACCTGTTTAACTGGTTTTTTAGTATCTTCCCAAAAGAAACCAATTCTATTAACTGGTTTAATGGTTCCGTTTACGTTTCTTTCGGTTTGAAATGACCTGCAAATAATTCTTACATACATTCTAATCCACTCCTTTTTTATTTTTTAATATCCTCTATCCTGCCCGTCAATGGGGCAGACTAGAAGGTACTAGGCTGTTATAAGATTATAACTTCATCCTGCACTAAATCAGGATTAGTCATAATATTTTCAATTGTCACAATATCACCAATTTCATAATAAATATGATCTTGGTCATGCCCAACCTGCCAACAACTATGGCAAGATTCGGCTTTTATTACTGTTGCGGTTCCGTCCTGGTTATCTTCCAGAACCGCAAAATCAGAACATCCGTGGTTATACCGGGAACTAGGGTCTAAATAAAATTTTTGTTTTTCCATTATGAATTCCTCCTTAAAATTTAAATAATTTGTTTGAAACTATAGGCAAAATCATTTTGGGCCATTTCCCAACAATCGACCATATGCTGTTCTGCTGCCAGAATAGCACTATCTATATTTTCCCAACCAGTGGCAATTTCCCCTGCAAAAATCGGGGAAAGAGTAAGAATTACAGAAACATCATGGAGGTAACCAGTAGTGGAAGCTTCCACATGGAAAAGTAGTTCCGCGCCAAACGGAACATAATCTCTCCAATTTTGGGTAGGGTTTTTAATTTCTATGTTTTTCATAATGTTTCCTCCTTAATTTAGCTGATACCTAATTATAAACCTGTTATAATAATATTGTCAACATGAAAATAACCAAATATTTATTTTTTTAGTTTCTAAATATTAGATAAAATCAATCTTTGGTGTCAATGTTGTTATGCTCCAATTTTTACATATTCAATAACACATTTTACAAAATGGTCTTCTGCTTCTAGTCTTGTTATTCTCCCATAACTTGTAAAAGATTGACTAGCATCCTCCTTATTTATTGCTGTTATAGAGTAACCGTTAAAATTCCGATTGAGCATTATTATTCTTGTATCTGTTGTTGCGAATTTAGGCATAAAATCTGATTCTTCCATAAACCAATTGATAGCTGTTATTAGATTTTCTTTTGCTTCCTCTTTTGTCTTTCCTGCTTCTTGCCATTCTCCGAATGTTGCAATATATCCGTTATTTTTACCAAACATATTTTGAGTTCTGTTAATCTCTATTTTCATATTATTTTCACTCCTTAATTATTTTTTAGTTCCTGTCTTAGTTCCTGTTCTGTTATTCTGTTTTGGACAAATAGGGTAATTATTTTTATGTTTGTTTTTCTCATTTGTGGGAACCTCCCTTCATAATTATTTAACATGGACTTGATAACCATTATTATTGTATATTGTTCCTTGCTTTAAATGCTGATAATTTAATTCTATGTTGAATCGTTTTTTCAATTCTGTTATTGCTTGAATCTTAGAAGTAAAGTGGATATTTTGAATATTAGTATATTTTTCTTGTTCTCCTCTTTGAATTTTAAAAGGCTGTTCTGATGTAACAGTAATTGTTATTGATTTTTTCATTTTTGTTATTATCTCCTTTCCTTTATATAATCCTTACAGAATAGCACTATATTGTTGCTGTTATTTATATTGTTGTTATAGTTTATAGTGCTATTTTAAAAGATTATATGTTGTTATTGCTGATACGCACAAATCACTTTATCACCAAAGTCTATGGCATAACCTTTTTTGCTTAGTAATGGTTTAATTTTGTTTATAAATTTTGATTTTGTGTTATGTTCTTTTCCTGCTGCGTCAATGAAATTCTGGAAATAGTTTGCAGTATCATATCTTTTATTGATTGTTTGCTCTAAGTAACAAATTAAAGCTCTGTCTGCTGGTAGTGTGTAAAGTGCATGATCTGTTATGGTTCCCTGTTCGTCAATGGATTTAATGATGGATTTTTGATTATTCATTATAAAATCACTCCTTAATTAGTAATTTGAATACCGGGATAAAATTCTGATAAGTGAATTTTTGCTAATTCGATTGTATAATTAATATATGGTTTTTCAATGTAGTATGTTGGAGCATCTTTTTTCAATCCCCAAATATAAGCATGACAACCAAATGGATCGTTAAATAATTTTGCTGTTAAGTGATTATACATTGTGTATCCTCCTTCCCTTATTATTATAGTTTTTTATTTAATACTTATAGAAGTTAGCACAATTTATTTTTTGTTATTGTACTAACTTTTAAAATATTAAATTGTTATGCGTACATTGCTTTTAACCAAGTATTAATATGCTCTGCTGTTTCCTTGCCTAACTCAATACTTTTTGTTATTTCCTTTTCGCCTTGAGGAATTAAGAATTTTTTAGGGCACCAACACCAGGAATTTACCGCTTCTATAATTCCCAATTGTTGCATGATTTTTATATCTTTTTTGGCGAATTTTCCTGCCTTGATAAATTCAAATATTTGGCCTTGCTCAGTTCTGCCATAAATAAAACGAAATCCCATTGTTGAGCATGTTTGTTTGTTAAGTCTATTATAGTCTGTTATATCTGTTATTGTCATTTTGGTTGGTCTTAGTCCTTCAGTTGTTTGAATTAGTCCGATAAATGTCTCACTTTTTTGTATTATGTTGTTATTGTTTTCCATTGGTTAATCAATCCTTTCTTATTGTGTTATTGTGTTATGCTAAATTTGCACTATGCCAACCTTTTACCCAGGCTTTAATATATGGCAATCCTTCGCCAACTTGACAACCTTTAATATATTTTTCCATTAATTCTTTATCATTGGCTGGAATTGCTGGTAATCCATTTTTAAAGGCTGTTACTCCTAAATTATAAAGTATTTCCCTTTCTTTTTTTGTTAATCTTTTTGCCATTTTTGTTATACTCCTTTCTTTTTTGTTACCTACAAGGCAATACTGTTATGGTGTTATAGTGTTTTTAAGTTCTGTTATCATGATAATAATTCCCTCCTTCTATTTATTATTTTTTGATTCTAAAATACTCCTACATGATATAACTTTTTGCTGTTATGCTGTTATGTTATGCTTTTTACTGGTTATATCATGTAGCAGGATTTTATTTATTCCTGCTGTTAGATTGTTATGCGGTTATAATGTAATAATTTTTACTACCTATTGTTTGTTTGACTGTTTCAATATACCATGTTTCTCTTGTACTTCTTGCGATCCATTCAGCTTTACAGAATATTTCATGATATAAATTATCTATCATTCCTTCTTTATCGTCACGTTCATTAATACTATATCCACTATAACCGCAACATTCTATATTTTTTTCATTATTCATATACCAGTATGATTTTGCATTTTCTTCTACTGTTAACTTGTGATTAAAAAAGAATGTGAAGGTATTATTTAAAATGCTTTTTGTTAAGTAGTTATAATCTTTTATGTAGTTACTTTTACTAATTCTATCAAGTGAATAATTAATAAATTCATTCCTCATATTTTCAGACAATTTTATTTTTTTCATTTTATCAATCCTTCCATTTTTTGTTATGTTATGAAACGGTTATTTCATGTAGACTAAATTATTATACTGTTATTCTGATTATTTCTTTTTTCAATAATTCAAGCTGACATTCTTCATTAGTTATAGTTCTGCCAAACTTGCTTAGTCCTTCATTATAATATTCACATTTTTTACAAAACATTTTACAATTACTATCAAAACTACTACCACAAATATCACAAAATATTATATTCTTATCATCCATTAATTAGTCATTCCTTCCAACCAAAATAGTTCATACGGTGATAGTTTATAATTAGATTTTTTTGATAGTTCAACCGCTTTTAATATTTTAGTTTTGTATTCTTGGTTATGCGGTTCGGTTCTTTTTGCTTGGTTTTTAATAATACTGTTACATAGTTTTTCTATTGATTTCATGCTGTATACTCCTTTCTTATTCTGTTATGCTAATTTTATGGCTATAGTTCCATTTTTAATCCAGCAATCACAATTATCTATTACCGTAACTATTGTTATTGTGTTATTAGTGATGTTACAAACAATACTAAAATTATTTACTTTATCCATTATAAAAATATCTCTGTTACTGCCAGAATACTCTGTTATTGTCTTTTCACCTAGCGATAATATAGAGCCTGTTACTTGGTAGAGGTCAATGTTGCGGTCTGTTAATCTTTGTTGTGCGTGGAAGGATAGTCTGATAGAGTAAGTTTTATTGTTAATAGTAAATGTATTAATGCTAGTTCCTGCCTTTCTTTTGTAGTTGTTATTCATTTATTATACTCCTTTCTTTTGTTATTTGTATTCTGTTATTCGGCTTATAATTCTTGACAAGAGATATTATATTTATTTTGATTTTATAATACCTCTTAATAAAAATTATGTTGGTTGTTATGCAGGTCTTACAATTAGTTCGTTATTTTTAATTTCTACTACTTTTAGTTTACATGTTGTGTGCTTGAGTCTAAAGGTATCATTTACTTGGTAATCTTTTTTAACCTTGCCTATTAGATTTAGACAACCAGGAGACTTAAAATATACTTTTTTCATTTTGTTACCATCCTTTCATTTCTTTATTAAAGCGGTCTAATGCATTATATTTAAGTAAAAATGATTTCATTAATTCGTTCTCTTTTGCCAGTTCTGTTATTAGCTCGGATTGTTTGCTAATCTTATCTAATAATTTATCCTCTTCATTGGTATCTGTATAGCATTCTAAATTATAGATATCATCAGCTATTATTATTTTATTATCGCTGTTATCTGTTATTTCGTAACCTATTGCAATATTATGCTTATTTTGTTTCCTGAGTAGAAACATCCTTTGTATTGCATCCTCTAAACCTTTTATTCTTGGTAGTTGGTGGATGTTTGTGAAATCTGGATCTCTTTCTAATTCGTTTGTGTATTCAACAAAGTATTTAATTGTAATGTTTTTTGTTATTGGTTTGTAGTTGTTAATGTTTAACATGTTGTTATATCCTCCTTAATAAATCAATTCCCAATTACTTCCCCACTTTTTAGCTGTTATTGAGGCGGTTAGTTTATTGGTGCCTAGGAATATTATGGTTCCTGTTATTAGATTTTTTAGGTAGTATTTTTTCATTTTATTCACTTCCTTTATGTTTTTTAATACTTTCTATAGAGTTATTTATTTTTATCTTTTATAAATAACTCTAACAAAGTATTATTATGCTATTGCCTGTTGTTGTTCTCTTTGGTCTTCTCTGTTTACTCTGTTACTACCATATAGATTCCTAATTTGGTCTAGGTTCAATTCCTTTTTACTTTTCTTGCGATACGTTCCTGGCTTCCAATACCAGGCAAGTTTTTTAGCTGAGTAGGAAAAACCTAACTCTTTTAGCATTGCTTGTTTTTCCTTGTCTTCTTTTTTAACTCCTGTTATCCATAACCATGTTCCACAAAGTTCTATTGTTATATCTGATAGGTTTATTAGTTTATCAATAATTTCTCTGTAACCGTCAAAGGGATCAAAGGTTTGTTCATAGGTTTTCTTTGTTTCGTGATTGACTGAAGTAAATTTCATGTAGCGAAATTTTTCATATTGTGAATTGATTTCAGCCATTATAGAATTGGTGTCGGTTCCGGTTCTGTTATGGTCTGGGTGAAATTGCTGCGCTAGTTTGCGGTATTGCTTTTTGATTTCCTCTATGGTTTGGCAGTCTGAAAAATAATTCATTGTATCAATTCCTTTCTTTTTTTATTTTTTGTTATTACCCTGACTAGGCTTGTTATTGCCTAGTTTCGCTTGAGTTTCACAAGCTCTTCAGAGGGTTAAAAAGTATAAATATTTCTTGAGTAATTATATTGACTTGTTTCATAATAATTAATTAATTTGTTTCCATTCCAGTTAAAATTTATTTCCTTGTCTGGTGTATTATGCTTTGTAGCTATTAGACTTTTTTTGATTTCTCCAAAACAATTTGAATAATGCACCTCAAAATAATTTACTTGTTTATCCATTTTATTACCTCCTTCACTTTGTTATATCCATTTCTTGCCGTGTTTATCTAGTTTCTTAATTATCCGGTTGATTTTCTTTTGCAATTCGGGGAAGTCTGACTTGATGCACTTATATGGCATTTTATCACTCCTTAACTTAAAAAATCCTCAATCATACACTTATTATCACTTTTGACCTTTTTACCTTGCCTATTTTTGCTGTATAGTGCTTGCGAGTGCTATACTGCAAGGGTTCAAGCGTTCGGCTGTAAAAAGGATTTAAGGGAAATAGGTGCATGATTCGGGATTTTATTGGCCCGGTTCATCCTCCTCTAAAATCCTCACGTAAAGCGGTTCGCCTTGCGTCAAGATTCTAGTTTCGGTTCCTGCATCCAGTATAGTGATTTCTCACTTGCCTCAACCTCATCTTTCAGATTTGCCTCCATTGACTTGTGTCGGTTCGATGACTCCAACTATACGGTTCAATGGGTCGAATGCTATGTGGTTTTTAAAGAGCTTGCATGAGGTGGAAGAGGTTACACTGTTGAATTGTTCTCTTATCATCTCTAAGCGGTCTAGACTTTCATGTCTGTTGTCCGTGTTCCTTATCTCTTGAATTAAGTATATCATGCTGCTAGTATGATGTCAATAGTTTTTTGAGATTTATTTATTTTTTTCTTTTAATGTTTCTTGATAGGGATTGTAAAATGTGATGGCAGGATTTTTAATCCCTAGTGAATTGGTGTGGTATTGTTTATATCCTACTAAGTTAGTGTAGATTAAATGTTGTCTGGATTATTTTAATTCCTAGTAGTTTAGTGTAGTATATAAGTTAATATGCACTATATATAGTAGTAGGTATTAGTTTGGTATACTATATGTTGTGGTACTATATGTTGTATGTTTAATTATTTATACCACTATATGTAGTGTTTATGTCTTCTATAGTTGACCGCCTGTTATCATATCCGATTTATCCACAACTTATTAACAAGTTATCCACAGTCGATATAATTGTAAAGTAATTTTACTTGACGAAAAAACGCCTCTGTAAGACGTTAAAACAATCCAGGCAATAGTAAAGCACCTAGAGAGTAATTATCTATCCTCCTGCATCAATTTAAGCGATATAATCAATCAATACTGCCTATTATCAGCTTATTTCCTCCACAATAGCACCAGCAACTATATAAAATCATAACCAAATACCTCTTTCATAGCTACTCAATCCACCATGATACAGTATAAGGATTATTATATAGTATCGTCTTATAGCTTGCAAATCCCATTGTATCGGCGTTTGTAGCTGTTTATCTATTACTATCCTATATCATCCCATAGACCGGGCCATGGTTTACAAATATCAGACCAATAAAATCGAACACACGTTCCACATCACATCAACTTCCACACTCAATCCAAAATCGAACATCC
>JAQUBQ010000093.1 GCA_028686615.1 Clostridia bacterium
TGTTTATTAATAGTTAATTTTTTTCCTTGCTTCTGATATTTTGCCTTCCCTTGGAATATAAATTCTATATGCCTTATAATTCTTCTTAACCTTTTTACCTAATAATATTTTCCAGAACATCTCATTCTGGTGAACATATTCAATTTCATACTCTGAAATTTGCGGATTAATAGAATCACTTTCAATTATTTTTGTTTCTTCTGAATCATTACTCATAATTTTTCCATTTGATTTATAATATATCTTTGTTCCTGTATCAAAAAGATATGTTTTACTATCTGGATTTAATGGTTCTAATAAAACATTAGAGATTTCTTCTGTTCTTTCAGCATATAACCCCATGCTATAATACGATGTGCAGATAAATAGTAAAAACACGAACAAAAAACATAAGATTACATTTCTAGTTAAACCCCTCCATCTTTTATTATTCATTTTATTTTTAGGTAATCTGATCATAGTCAAAATGGCACTTCCCGTTGCTATAACTAGCATGACAATAACAAGATAATACACCTAGTTCACTCTCCTTATAATATTTTTTAAAGGATATATAATCATAATACTATTATTATATATCATTATGTAAACTTTGTCAATGTCTATTAATTTTATTAAACTTTATTATATTAAAAATTCACAAACCCCAAAAACATTCATGTTTGAACATTTTTAGGGTTTAATTAACTATTTATATATTTTCTATTTGCCAGTCTATTGGTTCAATTCCTTTTTCTTTTAAAAAACTATTAACTTTTGAAAAATGTGAACATCCCTCAAAGCCTCTTTTAACTGAAAAAGGGCTTGGATGAGTTGTTGAGAGTATTAAATGATTAGTGTTTGTTATATATTTTCCTTTTTCCTTTGCATAGTTTCCCCATAATAAAAACACAACAGGTTCTTCCTTTTTATTTGTTTCTTCAATGATTCTATCCGTAAAGATTTCCCATCCCTTACCTCTATGGCTTCCTGGTTTATCTTTTTGTACTGTGAGTACACTATTAAGCATAAGAACTCCTTGTTTAGCCCATTTAACAAGGTAACCGTTATTTGGAATGTAACAATTTAAATCTCTGTTCAATTCTTTATACATGTTGAGCAAAGAAGGAGGCGTTTTAGTTCCGGGCTTTACAGAAAAGCATAACCCATGTGCTTCATCAACTCCATGGTAAGGATCTTGTCCAACAATTACCACCTTAACATTTTCATATGGTGTATAACTTAAAGCATTCATAATGTTTTTTCTTTCAGGAAAAATTGTTGTTCTTTTATATTCTTCGTCAATAAACAATTGTAGTTTTATCATATAATCTTTTTTCATTTCTTCATCTAATATTTCTTTAAATCTTGACATTTAACCCACCTTATATTTAAAATATATCATTTTTAATTCTTTTTTCTATATCTTCTAGCCCTCCACCAATACCATGTCCAGGATAAACTTTTGTGCTTTCTTTAAAATTATTAAATATTTTTTTCAAACTTTCTTTCATTTCGTCTATATTCCCACTATCTAAGTCAGTTCTTCCATAACAATCATAAAATAAAGTATCTCCTGTAATAAGTGTGTTTGTACTTTCTTCATAAAGAATACTGCTACCGCTTGTATGTCCAGGAGTATGATATACTTTTAGTCTTATGCTCTCAACATCTATAATTGTTCCATCTATTATACCGTTTACTTCTTGCTTTTGTAAATTTTTAAAGTTAGGAAAACCTAATAAAAAACTACAGCTTTTTATTTTATCAAATATGCCCTCTTTATCATTTTCATGTATTAATATTATGGCCTTTTCATCTTTTAAGTATTCATATATTCCTTCTAATGCTCCAATATGATCTCCGTGACAATGAGTTAGATATATTACCTTTATTTTGAACCCTGCTTTTTTTATTTCTTCTATTATATATTTTTCATTATATGCAGGGTCAACAATTATTCCCTCTTTTGAATCTTTATCTATAATAAAATAGCAGTTAGTTAAATGACCTGAATTCTCAATTGGTATCCTAATTATATATATTTCTATTTTATCATTTTCAATTAATTTTTCCATATATTCCATCTTTCCCATATTATTTAGCTCTTCTAACATCGAATACACTATCTACTTTTCGTATTTCTTTCATGATTTTTTGAAGTTCATCCACTCCACTTATACTGATTGTTAAATCAATTATACACTCTTTGTCTTCAGTTGGTCTTGCATTAAAACTTACTAAGTTAATTTTATTATCTTGTACTTTTTTAAGTACTTCCATTGCAATTCCTGTTCTGTCATTTGCTTTAATTCTAAGTGCTGCATCATAATTTACTTTTACTTTTTCTCTCCACATAACATTTATTTGTCTTTGACTAATATTTAATGCTGTTAAATTCTTACAATCTTCCCTATGAATAGAAACTCCTTTTCCTAGTGTAATATATCCTATTATCTCATCGCCTGGAAGTGGATCACAACATTTAGCAAACTTAACTAAACAATTATCTATTCCTTCTACTACAATACCATCTGATTCTGCTTGACTTTTCTTTTTTTTGTTAATTTCTTTGTTTTGTTTTTCAATTTCTATTTGCTGTATTTCTTCTTTATGATCTTTTGAATATTCTTCAACCAATTTATTTATTATTTTTTTAACGCTTAATACTCCAAATCCTATATTTTCATAACATTCTTCTAATGTATTTATGTTGAATTTATAAAGCATTTGAGTTATATATTTTTCTTTTAATAACTCTTCTTTTTCAAATGGTTGCTTATTAATTTCCTTTTCAAATAAAGCTAAACCTCTTTCAATATTGGATTCTCTATTTTGTTTTTTCATGAATGATACAATTTTATTTTTTGCTCCTGTTGTTTTAACATGTTTTAACCAATCTAAGTTTGGGCCTGTTGATGTTTTGGAAGTTATAATCTCAACAACATCTGTGTTTTTTAGTTTTGTTGTAATCGGTACTATTCTTCCGTTAATTCTTGCACCAACCATAGTATTCCCTATATGCTGGTGTATTTGATATGCAAAATCAATAGGACTTGAACCTTTAGGAAGAGATTTTATTTCCCCCTTCGGCGTAAATACAAATACTTCATCTCCAAATAATTCTGTTTTTAAAGTGCCATAGTCCGATGAATTAGAATCGTACTCCTTTTCAAGTTCCATAGTTTTTCTAAGCCATGTTAACTTTTCATCACTTTCACTTACTTTAGTTTTTCCTTCCTTATACAAAAAGTGAGCTGCAACACCATAATCTGCAACGTTATGCATATCCCATGTTCTAATTTGTACTTCAAATGGAAGAGAATTATCTTTACCAAACACAGTAGTATGTAATGATTGATACATATTTGTTTTTGGAACAGCAATATAATCCTTAAAACGACCAGGCATAGGCTTATACAATTCATGTATCATTCCAAGAGCAGTATAACAATCCTTAAGACTACTTACTATAATTCTAACTGCATATAAATCATAAAGTCCATCTATAGAACAGTTGTATTTTTTCATTTTACGATAAATACTATAATAGAATTTAGGTCTACCATAAACTGTTGCTACTATTCCTTCCTTTTCAAGTTCTGATTTTATCTCTCCTATTCTTACATTTATATGTTCTTGTCTTTCTTCTTTTCTTTTTTCTACAGTCTCTTTTATTTCTTTAAATTCTTCCGGATGTAATAGTGAAAAAGATAAATCTTCAAGTTCTGATTTTATAGCTGCCATACCTAGTCTATGTGCAATTGGCGCATAGACTTGCATAGTTTCCTTAGCTTTTAATTCTTGTACATCTTTAGGTTCTTCATGCATGTTTCTCATGTTATACAACCTATCTGCTAATTTCATAATAACAACACGTACATCTTTAGCTATTGCCATAAACATTTTTCTAAGGTTTTCCGCTTCAATTTCTTCTTGCCCAGCATAGTTTAAAAGATATAACTTACTAGAATCTTTAACCATTTCTGAGATATCTTCCCCAAATAACGCATATACTTCTTCTTCATTATATCCTTCAAACTTAGTAACTTCATGCATTATTGAAGCATATACTGGGTTTATTCCCATCTTTAATCCAGCTACTATTTCTGCTACTTTTATAGAATGTACTAATGTTGTTTCTCCTTTATGCCT
>JAQUBQ010000094.1 GCA_028686615.1 Clostridia bacterium
CGATAGTAAAAGAATAGTTAGTTTAGAAGGTGCTAATAAATATGTATGCAAGTATGAATCTAAAGCAAGAGGTTTTGGATTTGGCAGAGCAATATTAGAGGATAAAACTAAAAATATAGACATATATGTTAATAAAGACAATTCGATAAATGCTTTTCATGGTGATATAGTATTAATAGAAGTATATAAAGAACAAGACGGGAAAAGTCTTGAAGGGAAAGTTATAAAAATAATTGAGAGAAGCAAGGAAACTATTACAGGTGTTTTTCAAAAAGGTAATGGTTTTGGTTTTGTAATACCAATGAATCAAAGTATAGGCGATATATACATTCCTGGCAAGGCTACATTTGGTATAGAAGATGGAGATAGGGTAAAAGCTAAGATTACAAACTATCCAACGATTAATAGAAAAGCAGAAGGCAAAATAATAGAAAAAATAGGAGCAGCAAATGAGGTAGGAATAGATAGGGAAATGCTGTTATCTAGTTATTCTATTAGAACTAATTTTTCACAAGACCTTTTAGAGGAAGCAAGATTTTTATCTAAAGAAAAAATAGAAGAAAATTTAAATAAAAGGGAAGATAAAAGAAATAAAAAGATATATACAATAGACTCTGAAGATGCAAAAGACCTAGACGATGCTATTATGGTAGAATTAACAAAGGATGGAAACTATTTGTTATCAGTTCATATAGCAGACGTAAGTCACTACGTAAGAGAGAAAAGTAAGATAGATAAAGAGGCAATATTAAGAGGCACAAGTATCTATACTCCTGGTAGTGTAGTACCAATGCTTCCTAAAGAATTATCAAATGGAATTTGTAGCTTAAATGCACGGAGAAGATAGATTGACTTTATCTGTAGATATGATATTTGATAAAGAGGGAAAACTAATATCAAATACAATATATAAGGCAGTTATAAATGTAACAAAAAAAATGACTTATGAAAAAGTGCAACAAGTTATAGATAGAAGCAATAAAGAAACATTGTATGAATACATGGATTATATAGAAGATATAGAATTAATGGTAAAACTTGCAAAAATATTAAAAGACAAAAGGAATAAAGAGGGAAGTATTAATTTTGACCTTCCAGAAAGTAAAATAATACTAGATGAAAGAGAAGAAGTTAGTAATATAGAACCCTATAAAGCAGGATTTGCAAACAATGTAATAGAAGAATTTATGCTAGCTACTAATAAGGTTATTGCTGAAACTTTTTTCCATCTGGAAGCACCGTTTATATATAGAATACATGAAGAACCTGATGTAGATAAATTAAGAGAGTTAAATGAAACTTTAAAGAATTTAGGACTTAATACTAGTATAAAAGGTATAAATAAAATTCATCCAAAATCTATATCAGATGTAATGGATGAGGTTACAAATACAAATGATGAAAAAAAACAAATGGTTATATCAGCATTAATACTTAGATCACTTAAAATAGCTAAATATAGTGAATTGTGTTTAGGACATTTTGGGCTTGCATTCAAATATTATTGCCATTTTACATCTCCAATTAGAAGATATCCTGATTTATTTATTCACAGAGTAATTTCAGAATATATTGAAAATGGATATAATCTAGATGAAACTACATTATCAAAAAGATATGCACAAGCAAAAGAATATGCTTTTATAAGCTCTGATAGCGAAAAGATTGCAACAGAGATTGAAAGAGAATGTGATGACTTATATAAAGCTAAATACATGAAAAAACATGTAGGAGATGAGTATGAAGGTATAGTATCAGGTGTTACAAAGTTTGGACTCTATATAAAATTAGATAATACAGTTGAGGGATTAGTAACAATGCAAAACCTAAATGATGATTATTATATACATGATGAAAAAAACATGAGATTAATTGGAGATAGGACTAAAAAGATATATGAATTAGGTCAAAAGGTAAAAATACAAGTTATAAAAGTGAATGAACAGTTAAGACAGATAGATTTTGAAATTATAGGTGGTTAAAATGGAGAAAAAAGAAATTAAAAAGAAAAGACTTTTTAACAGTAAGTTTATAAAAGAAAATATATCTAAAAAAACCAAAGTATTATTTATTATAGGTTTAATAATATTTATAATAGCTATGATTGTTATATCAAGCAGTGATATAAAATTGTTTAAAATATCAGAAAAAGAACAAATTGTAAGCTATAAAGAAGTTATTAATCAGAAGGCTATAATATTATCATTAATACTTTTAGCAGGCCTAGTACCTTATTTCTATATTCCAATTATAATATATATACCATACATTTTAATGTTAATTGGAGATATAATATATTATGTTGAAATAAATGGAAAATTTAAAGCAATAGCTTTTAACTTCTTTTTTTACATTATAGATATATTTGTTACTTCAGTTATCGTCGCACTTGGAACACATCTATGTAGCACTACCACTAAAAAATATAAATATGCGCAAAGATCTTCTTTTTCTATGCTTGATATAAAACAACAATTTTATGAGATTAAAAAAAATGAACAAAAAGTAAATGAAATCTTAGAAAAAAAAGCCAAAAAAGAAGCGAAAATGAAAGAAAATGATATAAAAATCAATTATATAGAGATAGTTAAAATAGCAGTTGTTGCTGTTATAATGAATATTTTAATGACAACAATTATTTATATAATAAATTAATAAAAAACAAGGAGAATTATTTTGAGACAAAGAAGTGTAAAAAATCAAGATGATATACTAAACAATTCATCAAAATATGTAAAAGAACCCAACATTAAAAAAGGGACTTGGAAAAGTAAACAGTATAAGGAAATGCATATTGAGATAGGAATAGGTAAAGGAACATTTATAACCACGTTAGCACATCAAAACCCTGATATATTATATGTAGGTATTGAGCTTTCTAAAGCTGTGCTTGCCCTTGCTATTAAAAAGACAAGAAGATTTGAAGAAGAAAAAAATATCAAGCTAAATAATCTTTTAATATTTGATAAAGATGCAACAACACTTGATGAAATATTTAATAAAGAAGAAGTAGATAAAATATATTTAAACTTTAGTGATCCTTGGCATAAAAATAAACATGCTAAAAGAAGATTAACATCACCAGAGTTTTTAAAAGTATACAAGAACATATTAAAAGAAAAAGGTAAAATAGAATTTAAAACAGATAATAGAAAATTATTTGAATATTCATTATTAACATTAAACGAATCAAAAGTACTTATGGAGTATATATCATTAGACTTACACAAAGAAGATATACCGAATATAATGACTGAATATGAGGAGAAGTTTTCTAAGTTTGGCCCAATATATAAATTGATATTTAGCTTTAGAGAATAATGGTTTAATAAAGATAAAATTATAAAAAGAGTAAAAAAGTATTAATTATTTTACTCTTTTTTATATTTTTTTGTAAAAATATTTTTCTAAAAATTGCAATATTATAGCTTATAGTATATACTAATATAGTTAAAATTTAAGATTAAAAGGAGAGAATTATTATGGGAAATAAGGAACAAATCATTAATGTTTCAAAGCAAGTATCAATACATTTAACTGAAACAGAAGTGAGTCTTTTTGCAGAAGAATTAACAGATATAATTGAATTTATTGAGCCATTAAATGAAATTGACACTAATGAAGTTAATGAAGATATATCAGTAATAAAAAAATATAATGCTTTTAGAAAAGATGAAGTAGTAGAATATGAAAACAGGGAACTATTACTTAAAAATGCACCAGAGAGTGAAGAAGGAATGTACAAAATACCAAAAGTAATGGATACATAAATAGAAAGGGGAAATAAATATGGAAAAATACTTTTCAGAAGTTTGCGATAAAAAAAAGGAAGGAATAAATATTGCTCTTCAAGATAATATAAATATAAAGGATTTAAGCTTAACTTGTTCGTCAAAAATATTAGAAAATTTTATATCACCATATGATGCAAGTATAGTAGAAAAAATAAATGAACAAGGAATGAATATAGTTCGGAAAATTAAAAATGGATGAGTTTGGCTTTAGAAAAACTAGTTAC
>JAQUBQ010000020.1 GCA_028686615.1 Clostridia bacterium
ATAAGATCTTTCACCTTTACTTGTTTGTTCAATAACCATTGGTACTAAACTATTTTTCATAATAACCACTCCTTATATTATTTGATTAAACTATTTTTCTATTGCATTTTCAACTAAGAACTTTAATAGTTTTTCTTCTTTTATTCTTTCTTGCATATAGTTTCTTGCATTTTCATTTGATTTTAATGAAGCTGCATCTCCTTGACCATATTGTGTGCTTAATTCTTCTATTTTAGAATCTATTTCTTCTGCACTTGCATCAAACTTTTCTTGTTTTGATACACTTTCCATAGCTAGTTTCGTTTTAATTTCTTTTAATGCATTTTCTCTAAATTGACCTCTTAATCCTTCCATATCAGTATTAATCATTTGCATATATTGTTCTAAATTAATACCTTGGTAAGATAGATTTGCTTCAAAATTTTGTATAGTTGTATCTATTTGGCTTTCTATCATAGGTTCTGGTATAGTTATAGTAACCATTTCAGCTAGTTTTTCAATAACTTGGTTTTCTCTTTCTGCTACTGCCATCTTTTTTCTAGATTCAATTAATCTTTCTTTAACACTTTTTTTGTATTCTTCAAAAGTATCAAATTCAGATACATCTTTTGCAAATTCATCATCAAGATTAGGAAGTTCTTTTCTTTTAATTTCGTGAAGCTTTACTTTAAATATTGTGTCTTTTCCAGCAAGTTCTTTACTGTGGTATTCTTCAGGAAATTTTGAATTAATATCCTTTTCTTCTCCTACTTTCATTCCTATTAATTGTTCTTCAAATCCTGGAATAAAGCTTCCACTTCCAATTTCAAGTTCATATTTTTCTGCTTTTCCTCCATCAAAAGGAACGCCATCTAAAAATCCTTCAAAATCAATTACAGTTAAATCTTTGTTTTCAACAGTTGCATCTTCAAGAGTTATTATTCTTGCATTTTTTGATTGTACATTCTCTAACTCTTTCTGTAAATCTTCTTCTGATATTTCTTCTGAAACCTTTTTAATGTTTAATCCTTTATAATCTTTAATTTCTACTTCCGGTTTTACATAAACAGTAATGGTGAATTCCAAGTCTTTATCTTTACCTATTTCTTTTATATCTACTTCTGGTCTTGCTACTACTTCTAAATTGTTTTCTTCTACTGCATTTTCATATTCTTTTCCTGCTATAATATTAAAAGCTTCATCATAAAGAACTCCTTCACCATAAGTCTTTTCAACAACATTTCTTGGAACTTTTCCTGCTCTAAATCCTTGGATTTTAAAATGCTTTGAATTTTTTTTAAAAGCTTCATCTAGAGCCTCATGAAATTTTTCTTTTTCAATTTTGAATTCTAATACTACTTTTGAATTCTCTTGTTTTTCTATTTTTACACTCATTTTCATTCCTCCATTTGTAAATCTATAACTATTGTATTATATCATAAAATTCAATCTTTGCAACACTTCAAATTGGTAAATATTGTACAAAAGTTAAAGTAAAAACAATAGGACTTTTTTATATCCTATTGTTCAGTTAATTTATTTGCTTTCTTGATCAAAAACATCTTCTATTACTTTATACATCCATGCTGATGAGCCGGTATACCAAGTCCATCCTCCTCTACCTACATGATCCACATTAGAATATACGTCTGCTGCTACAACAAATGGTTCTACTTTATATATATCTGCAATCTTTTTATTATTTGAATGTAAAATAGGATTTAGTATATTTAAAATGCTCATAGCTTTTTCTTTCTCATTTATTTCGAAATAAGCTTTGGCAAGCCAAATTGCAGCGTGTGTATACTGGCCACCATTTTCTCTAACCCCAGGAACATATGATTTTATATATCCCGGATTATTTTTAGGCTTATCAAAAGGTGGGTGTAAAAGCTTTACTATCATATTTTCCCTATCAACAAGAAACTTTTCAGCACTTGCTAAAGATGATTTTATTTTTTCTTGGCAATCAGGATAATCTTTTAATGCTATTGCTGCCCACGCTTGTGATATTAAGTCTATCTTACAATCCGAACTGTCAGGCGTTCCTAAAGGTTCTCCATTTTCAAAAAAGGCTCTAGCAAAGTATTCACCTGCGTATGCAGAAGTAAGTATAGCTTGTTTTAATATATGTTTTTCACTTTGAAAATGCATTTTTGTTACTTCATCTTCAAATATATTTGCAATCTTAATAAATTTATCCAAGAGATCCATCATAAAGAAAGTAAGCCATACTGATTGACCTCTAATAGAGCTAAAGCCATCATTCCAGTCACCATCTCCAATATCTAAAAGACCATTCATTCCTTTTCTAGAAAGTCCATATTTAATAGCTCTAATGCAATGTTGATAAATTGTATACTGTTCTTCTGTTTGTTCAAAGATATCATATATCTCTCTATTATCGTTCATTTCTCTGTCTTTTAAGAAAGGAGCTTTTTCGGTAAGAATACTTTTATCTTTTGAGATTATAACATATTCTGCTGTAACATATGGAAGCCATAAATAATCATCACTAAAGTAAGTTTTTATTCCTGCAGAATTATGTTCATGCCACCAGTGAAGAACATCTCCTTTTTCAAACTGCTTAGAGGCATGCTTTATAATTTGTTTTTTTGTACGCTCTGGCCACATTCTTATAAGTGCCAGAGTGTCTTGCAATTGATCTCTAAATCCAAAAGCTCCTCCAGCTTGATAAAATCCAGTTCTAGCAAACAATCTTGATGCTATAGTCTGATATAGTAACCAGCCATTTGCCATAATATCCAAATATTCATTTCCAGTATTAAAGTTTCTTACAACTTTCGTTTCCCAATATTTTTTAGTATTTTCATATTCTTTTACTATAGCTTCGTTTGTTGAATATTTACTAATAACTTTATTTATAGTTTCTTCGTTTGTAGTGCTACCAAATAGTATTGAAAATTCAGTTTTTTCATTAGCGCTAAGCAATATGTTTATAGATACTTTATAATTTTCTTCATCATATGAAATATCTATATTATCATTTTCTGAAACTACTTTTAAGTAACTTACAACATCTGAGAAATGTTCACTATATGAGTTTTTAAATTCTAAACGATTATCTTTACCACGGCATAATATGTGTGTGTTTGTAAGTTCTTTTGCAACACCTAAAACTAAATCTAATTTATATGTTATGTTTATAGTCTTATTTTCTAAGCTATTATTAGTGACGACAATATTATGGATTTTCAAATCATCATCTATAGGTACGAAAATATCCATAGTTTTTAAAATATCTTCATTTTCTTCAGACACATTAACATATCCAAAACCATATTTTAGATTATAATGATTTTCAAAAATTCCTGTAAAGGTTTCTCCTTCTATAAAGTTAGCAAAATCATTAGACCAGTTTGTAAGCTTGTACTCACTGCTGTTTTTATAAAAACTATAAACTGTACCATAACTTGAAATAACTGTTCCAAATCTTTCGTTTGTTAAAATATTACACCAAGGAACAGGAGTTTTTGTGTTAAAAATCACATACTCCCTCCCATTTTGAGTGAATCCTCCATAACTATTAAATGCAATCATATCTTTATTCATATTTCATCAACCTCATTTATATCTTGTATTTCTTCTATTATGTCAATTTTAAAATCATCAACACTGTTAATAGTCTTTTTTGATAAAAAGCTAATCAAAGTTTTCTCATCTTCTGTCATGGTTTGAACATTAATTACATATATATTTCCGTTTAGTATATGACATATACACAACTTTAGAAAGGTATTTCATAATGTGTTTCTTTATTGGTTCTCCTGTTAAAGGATTCTCGTCTACTAGTAAAACAATATCTAGATCTATTTTTCTATATTTTGCATAATCCATAAAGTTAACCATTTCATCTATTAATGCAGTATCTTCAATTCTGCCTATAGGTACTTGAATTATTGGTAGGTCTCCTGAAACAGAAAACTTCCATAACATAGATTGTTTTAATGGTTTATCCCAATAAGAATTTACACTCATTCTTTTTATTGGTGCTCCAAAAAACACATCATGTATTATTCTGTTATATGCATGTGCCATACCCTTCTTTAATTTTAAATATCTTGCTGAAATTATTTCCTTCTGAATCATAAACTTATATGTTTCTTCAATTCCTTCTTTATCTAGATTTACAATTGCATGTGAAGCAGAATATTTGTCTTCCGAGGCACCTACAATGTAGTAGAACGATTGTCTTTCACCCGGATCTAATAAGATACGTGCACGATATGCCATAACAGGAGCAAGAGGATAATTAGATATTTTACCTGAAAATGCATTTGCACCTTCGTTTTGTAATAATTTGCTTTTCTCAGTTTCCATATCTATACCTAAATCTATGCCTATTAATTTTGAGAATACAAACAAGTCTTCTGCTTTATCAGTTTTTGATCTGTGTTTTGCAATTAAAACGTCTAAATCTTTATCATAATTAATTTCAATCTTCAAATTATTAAAGGCTGGATGTACAATATTAGCTGCCTCTTCACACATTGCAAGCTCTAGAGAAGTTTGAATAACTATTTCTTTTCTTTCGTCAGAATGATTAACTAGAGTATATTTTCTTATCTCTACATTGTGCTCTGGAGTTATGTGCATTCTGCAGAAAGTTTCTATGTCTTCGTCTTTTCTATAAAATTCACTTGCTGAAAGATTAAATAAAGCATTGTATTTTTCAGGTGTTGTATAATTTGGCTCATAAGTTCCTGACCACTTTTTACCTGTATTCTTATCAGTAAATATAACCGTGTTACCATTTAGTGAGTTACGATCAGCAAATCTGTTTTTAGTAATAGCATAATTATTATAATACATGAAGTTTTCACCAGTATCCAGTGACATAGTAAGCATTCTTCCATTAGTTTGGATATTCATTTCACGCTCATTTTTTGCTCCAATTCGTGTTTTATCAGTATAACTAATGTGGCTTGTATATTCTTCAATAGATGGTTCAGTAAATTTATTATATTTATTGTTTATATTTTCTTTTATTGTTACACCCATTGGAACTCTTTCTTTTAGTAGTATCGACGCTGCCTTAATATCAGGATCTGAGTGGAATCTTTTTTGAACTATATTTTTATTAAGGTAGTTGTTTATTGCTGTAAGAATCATTCCTTGATGATGTGCCATATATGTTTTTACAACTTCATACTTTTTGTTTTTTCCTATATGTGCTTTTGTAAAATCTATTGCCTCATAAAACCCATATGTACTATATGCATTGTATTTTTTCAATTCTTTCATGTTTTGATAAACTTTCTTAGGTGTGAATGAAAGGCATAAAATCGAAGAGTATGGGGAAACTACCATATTATCATTTAAACCTCTTTTAAGCCCCAACCAAGGCACTCCAAAAGCCTTATATTGATAATTTTGCATATTATCTTGCATTGCAAAAGCCGATTCAGAAACTCCCCAAGGAACATTTGCTGATTTACCATATTTCATTTGACTATATGATGCAAAGTGTAATGCTTCGTCTATTAAAGTATGTTTATGTGATTTAGTAAATAAATTAGGCATAAAGTATTCAAAAGATGTTCCAGTCCATGATAATAGA
Source organism: Clostridia bacterium (assembly GCA_028686615.1). Lineage (GTDB taxonomy): Bacteria > Bacillota > Clostridia > TANB77 > CAG-465 > CALXJE01. The sequence continues at coordinate 5,561 of JAQUBQ010000020.1, forward strand.
CCTTTATATGAATCTACACTTATTAAATTTCTTGCAAGTGAAAACCAATGTTTAGAAGTAACTTGTCTTGATGCAATAGCAACAAAGCTTGCAAGTCTAGATTCAGACATTAATATATCATAATAACTTTTTACTAAAATATCTTTATCAACATCAAATCCTATTGAAAATATGTTTTTAGAACTGTCATATAGTTTTATAAAGTTAGTATTATCAATTAATTCTTTACAAGTTAGTATCATTTTTTCTGCGTTAGGTATGTTGTTTTTAGGAATCTCATTATTTCTAATTTTATCATTTAAAAATTCTTTTAAAACATATAATGTAGTTACAAAGTTACCACTGTCAACTGTTGAAACAAAAAATGGGGTAAGTGGTTTTAATGTTCTTATGTTGTACCAATTTAAAAGATGTCCATTCCATTTTTCTAGTTTTTCAACAGTTTCTAAAGTGTTTTTAATCTTTGTTAATGCTTCATCAATATCAATAAATTTAAAGTCATGAGCATTAATTATTGCCATAAGCCCAAAGCCTATATTTGTAGATGAAGTTCTATTTACAACTTTAGGTCTTCTATTTTCTTGTATATTGTCTGGCGGTAAATAATTGTTTAACTCTGTCATGGTTACATCGAAGTATTTCCAAGTATCATACGCCACTTCTAAAATTTCTTTATTTTCCTTTTCACTTAATTCTTTGCCTCTATTAAAGATTGTTTTTTGACTCATTATATAACTAGCTATAGGTGCAATAATAAAGAATATGCCAAATATAAAACTAGTATTTTCTTTTATAGGAGTGTGATCACATGAAATAGCGTACAAGATTAAAATTGCTCCAAAAAGTACGTTACTCCACATATTTTTATATACGTAAGTAAGGGAATCTTTTGCACTCTTTTCAATGTTTTCTGCTGTAGTCCACTCAAGTAAGTTTTTCTTTGATATTAACATACGATATAAAGATGTGAACCCTGCACTAATAGTTATCCATGACTTATATGGAATAGTTATAAAATTAAATACCATTTTTAAAAGGTTTGCTCTTATTCCATATATAACAGGAATGTATTGTTTTTGTTTACGTTCAGCATTCTTACCAAGTATAATATTATCAAGTGTTGAAAGTATAAATCCAAAATTTATAACTACAAAAGTATATATATATGCATATGCCGTACTTATACCAGGTATAAACATAGTTATAATTAATAATATTATAGCAAGAACATCTAACCATTCTCTTCTTAAATTATCAAATATTTTCCACTTTGATAATAGACTTAATGGACTTTTAAAAGATAACCAACTGATTATTTGCATATCTCCCCTATACCATCTATGGTTTCTTTTCATATATGCAATAAAGTTATGTGGAAATCCATCTTGTACTTCTACATCAGAAGCAAGACCAGCCCTCATGTAACTTCCTTCTAATAAATCGTGACTTAGTATTAAATCTTCTGGTACTGTAGTTCCAAGTAATTCTTCAAAAAGTTCAATGTCATATATACCTTTTCCTGTAAAGATAGCTTCTTTAAATATATCTTGATATAGGTTTGAAGCGGCATTTGTATATATATCTAAGCCTCCAAAACCTCCAAATACTTTTGAAAATATACTGTTGTTAGCTGCTTTAATGTCTAAACCAACTACTGGCTGTATTAAACCATATCCTGACTTAACTCTTTTACCATTCTTTGTTTTTACAGGTTTATTAAGTGGATGTGAAATTATTGCAACTAATTCTTTCGCGGAATTTAAAGAAAGAGTTGTGTCTTCATCAACAGTAATTAAATATTTAACTTTTGGGATTTCATGATGAGACAAATACATTGTCTTATCTATCTCTTCTGCAGACATCTTTCCAAGAAGTAAACGGTTTAAATGAGTAAGTGCACCACGTTTTCTTTCCCAACCCATATATGCTTGTTCACATTTTGAATAAACTCTTTTTCTATATAAAAAATTAAATAACTTATGCTCACTAGGATACTTCTTATTTAATTCTTCTATTTTTTTAGCACCATATTTTATAATTTCATCATCTAATGGTATATGTGCTTTTTTAGGATCTGATGTACAATCTCCTAATAACATATAATACATATTATCAGATCTATTCGCCAGATAAGTTACTTCCATCTTAGAAACCATTTTATCAAGCTTTTCTAATGAATTAATGACACTAGGCATAGCAATTATAGTACTATACTCTTTGTCAATTGTTTTAGCAAAATTAAATCTAGGAAGTACTTGTGGTTTTATAATCTTACCTAGTGTGTAAGTAAGTAGCTTTTCCGCAATTTCAATTCCAAAGAAAAACGAAATGAATCCAATAATTATTCTATAGAAGATACTATAGTGATTTATAAAATAGAAATCAATTACATAAGTTAATAATAATCCCATTATTGCAAGTGTTAAGATGTACACTGCAGGCTTTAATGGTTCTATAATTGATTTTTTAATTGTTAATAATAAAGTACTCTTTTTTAAGTTTTGAATTAATAATTTTTTATCATCGCCGATTAAAAAATAACCTACATGCTTTTTATACTTTTCTGAACACTCTACTGCTTTTTTAGCAACATGCATTTCTGAGAAACCATACTTTTTAGCCATTTTTACAATACTATCTCTATATCTGTTCTTAGTTTTATAATCACATTTAGTGTATTCATTAGTATAGTCTTTTTTTAGAGCTTCATCAATTTTGTTAATTGAAACAATTACTTCATTCCAATTGGTCGAAGCAACAGTCTTTAATGATATTATTCCATTTGCTATTAAGTTTGTAGTAGTAGTTATTTCATTATGTTCTTTTTCTATAGCTTCATCAATAGTAAATCCAATTTTACTTGTTTCTTCTTTTAATTCATCAAAATACTTTTCTCCATGTCTTCCCATATCTTTAAGTTTAAAAGCCATATATTCTATATATGATGTGTTTATTGTTTTTATACCCGCTGATGAACTTATATCAAATTTTAATTTTCCAGCAAGTTTATTCATCTTTTGCGAAAGTAGATTTGCATCACCTGAAAGTGATTTATTAACACGTCTTTCTACCTTTAGCTTTTGTAATTCGGAATTAAATATATTTATGCATATTCTTTTTGTGAATTTTAATAATGCACATTTTAGCATAACAGGAATTAATGTTAATTCCCCAAAAGTAATATATGAATGTTTTTGATATTCTTCAATATAATTACTCACTATTCCATCTGTAACATTCCCTCTATTTTTTTCTACAATTTCATTTGCCATAAAAAAAACTCTTAGTTGTTTTGTACCATTGTGTGGTTTAACATATGGTAAATTATTAATTTTTATTGATTTCAAATCTTCCAATGCCACCGTATATTCTTGTTCAATTATGTACATGTTGTCTAATATCCATTGTCCAGCAGAATGAACAGGCATTTTTAAATCCCAAGTAGAATTTAGCAAATCATAGGTAACTTTTACCGTCTTATGATTTCTCTTTAATTCTAAATAGATTGGTAGTATATAATCTTGCATAACAAGCCTCCTATTCTCAACTGAAATTATATATGATTCTAAAAAATATTGCAACCATATGGTTACATAACTATCTGCTGTACTTAACATTTTATGACATTTATTTGCTATTTTATTTAAAAATATGTATAATTCTTTAAGGTGATTAAATGTTATATTTTATAACTTACTACGTATTTATAAATTTAATAGGATTTCTTTTGATGTGCTATGATAAAAAGAAGTCTATTAAAAGAGAGTACAGGATTAGCGAAAAGACTTTATTTATGATTGCATTGTTTTTAGGAGGTCTTGGCATCTACTATGGGATGTATAATTTTAGGCATAAAACAAAAAATCTACATTTTACGATACTAATTCCTATAATTATTATTATAAATATACTTACAATATATTTTATTCTTTCTAAGAATGTACTTAATATTTTATAAATTAAATACATAAAGCCCAACTTTACTATAAATAAAGTTGGGAACACTCTTATGCAATTCTTAATTGCTTTCTAAAATCTAATTTTATTATTTTTCAAAGTTTGTATCTTTGGTTATACTTTCCATTTTTTCAACGTCTTCTTTCTGCTCATCAATATTAGTCCAATGTGATAATGTAGGAACAAAGTCAAAACCATACTCATCTTCACTAAAGTTTTTATCTTTTTTTCTTATAAGTTTCTTATTTTTATTTTTCATAAAAAATCACCATACATAGTATGGCAATTATATATAAATTTTATTCTTCGATATCAAATTCTTTTTCTTCACCGTTAATAATTATATTTATTTTCTTTTCTGCTTCTTCTAATTTTTTATTACATGCTTTTGATATCTTTATTCCTTCTTCAAATTTATTAATTGATTCGTCTAATGAAACATCTCCCTTTTCTAATAGATTAACGATGTTTTCTAATTCTTTTAAATTATCTTCAAACGTCTTTTCTTTACTCATAATACTTTACCTCCCTATTTAACTATACTTTCTATTATTCCATCTGTAACCTTTATCTTTATATCTTCTCCGCTCTTAACATCAGCTTTATTTACAATTGTTTTTCCTTCTATATTAGTTACTATACTATAACCTCTAGATAAAGTTTTTAAAGGACTGTATGAATCTAATAAAGCTACTAGATTTATATATTTGTTTTTATAACCTTCATAACTTGACCTTATAACATTTTCGGTTATTCTGGTGAAGGAATCAATTGTTAATACATACTTTTCAATTAAATCTTTAGGTTTCTTAACAAGTCTTTCTGCAGAGATAGTCTGAACATATTTTTTGTTTTTATCTATAAAATTATTAGTAGACCTAATAAGCCTATTCTTTAGTGTATCTATTTTAGAAAGCAAGTCCAATTTAGATGGGTAAACTAATTCTGCTGCTGCTGAAGGTGTTGGTGCTCTTAAATCACTTACAAAATCACAAATAGTGAAATCAGTTTCATGACCTACGGCAGAAACTATTGGAACCGTACATTTAAATATTGTTCTTGCTAATATTTCATCATTAAAACAAAATAGATCTTCAAATGATCCCCCACCTCTTGCTATAATTATCACATCAACTTTGTTTTCTTGATTTTCGAAAAAATCAATTCCTCTAACTATAGTTTCGGCTGCACCAGGTCCTTGTACAGCTGCAGGATATATTAAAAGGTTAATATTATCATATCTTCTAGTTGAAACATTAATAATATCTCTAATAACAGCTCCTGTCTGTGATGTAATAACACCCACTCTTGTTGGTAAGAATGGTATTTGCTTTTTATGTTCTTTTAAAAAAAGTCCTTCTTTTTCTAGCTTTAGTTTTAATTCCTCATATTTTAAATACAAATCACCCAAACCATCTTGAGTTATTGTTTTTACATATACTTGATAAACTCCATCTCTCTCAAACGATGAAATAGAGCCAGTTATTATTACGCTGTCTCCATCTTTTATTTGAACTTTGTTATTCATGGCATAACTTTTAAACATTACACATTTTATTGCTCCTGCTTCATCTTTTAAAGTAAAGTATAAATGACCTGAATAATGAGCTTTATAGTTTGTTATTTCACCTTTAATCGCTACGTTTTTTAATAATGGATCTTGATCAAACATCATTTTTATATATTTATTTACATTTGAAACACTATATATTTTATTCAATTTTTCGTTTCCACCTTTTCTTTTATAACTTCTCTTAAAATACCATTAATAAACGAGGGTGAACTATCTTCACCATATCTTTTAGCAATCTCTACAGCTTCATTTGCTACAACTTTATATGATAGGTTTTTATTATATAATAATTCATATACTGCTACTCTTAAAATAGCTAAATCTATCTTAAAAACTCTATCCATAGTTCTACCTGATATTTTAGAAAAAATTTCTTTATCAATCTCTTCTAAGTTTTCTTTAACTCCATTTACTATGCTTTCTATAAAGATTCTTTCATCCTTTTTTAATGCTTTGTTTTCTTCTTCTGCTATATCCCAAAAGCCATCATTTTCAACAATTAATGGTTGACCAAATGCTATTTGATAAACATATTTAAATCCTATTTCCCTAGCTTTATGTCTGCTCATTTTTTTCTCCTATCTATTCGTCCTCTTCGTCTTTTTTTACTTTATAAATGACATCGTCTTCGTTTGTATTAAACATTTTCTTTATATACTCACTATCTTCTTGTATTCTTTTTCCAATATATATTGCAAGTAATATTAATAGGACTGTAAACCCTATTTCAAGCAATAACTTAATAATACCAAGCCACACAAGAACTAATACTATAGTTACAAAGATTATAGTATATTTGTTTTTTAATATAAAATCAATAAAACTGTTTCTTTTCAATATACTCACCTCTACTAATCTTTAACAAGAGCTTCACTTAATTGATATATACCTTTAATTTTAACTTCTACGGTCTTAACTTCTACTGTTGTTTGTTTTAATATTACTGTTTTTACATCTTGCTGTAACTTTGCTATAACATCAGCAACAATAGTCCCCTCAAGGATATATGTATTAACAGTGACATACAAACCATCTTCTCTAATTTTAACTGAAACTTTTACATTTTTAAAATTATTATATCTTTTTGCTATATTTAACACTATTGTTTCAAATGTTTGGCCTGTTATAGATATATTCCCTGTTGTAAGAGGAAGAATCAAGCTACTTCCATTACTACTTTCTGAAGTATCTACATTTATAGCAAAAATAATTGAAATAAGAGCAATTACTGATGCTGATATTATAGTAATAAGCTTAGAGTTTCTTGTTTCAACAAGCATGTCCAGTATGTTTGTAACATTATCAGTTTTAACTATTCCTCCTACATATAAAATTACAGTTATTGATATTCCTACTATCATTATTGCAAAAACAATTGATAATATTTTATTAACCATTTTCATAATATTCCTCCTTATATAACATTTACAGTTTATAAAGTAATTATATCATATTTCTTAAATATTACTATAAATATTATAAAAATTGTAAAATTAAAATAAAAACAGATATTACTAGTATAAGTAATAATATCTGAATAATACTATTTAATTAAAGAAACTGCATCTCTTGCTATCATTAATTCTTCATCTGTTGGTATAATTAACATTGGTATTTTAGAATCTTTAGTTGATACATATGTTTGTTGACCTTCAACATCTAATTTAGAAAGATCATATTTGATTCCTAGAGGTTCAAGATCTCTTACTATTAATTCTACAATATCTTGGTTAAATTCCCCTATTCCACCTTCAAATGTTATTGCATCTACTCTTCCAAGTGCTGTCATATATGAACCAATATATTTTTTAACTCTATATGCAAACATTTTTAAAGCTAAAGCTGCTCTTTCATCTCCGTTATCTCTTAGTCCTTTTAGATCCCTTACATCACTGGTTGTCCTAGATATTCCTAATAGTCCAGATTTTTTGTTTAATGTGTCGCACATCTCATTTATAGAAAGGTTCTCATGTTCCATAATAAATTTTATTATAGCTGGATCTATATCCCCACATCTTGTTCCCATCATTAATCCTTCAAGAGGTGTTAATCCCATACTAGTATCTATTGATTTTCCACCTTTAATTGCACATACGCTAGCGCCGTTACCTAAGTGGCAAGATATTACATTAATATCTTCGACATTTTTGTTTAACATTTGTGCTGCCTTATCTAAAACATAACGATGAGATGTCCCATGGAATCCATATCTTCTTACTTTATATTTTTCATAATATTCATATGGTAATGCATATAAGTATGCTTCTTCTGGCATAGTTTGATGAAATGCAGTATCAAATACTGCTACCATTGGCACATTTGGTAATATTTCTTTACATGCTTTTATACCAATTATATTCGCTGGATTATGCAATGGTGCTAAATCATTACATTCTTCTACTGCTTTTAAAACCTCATCAGTAATTATTACTGATTCTGAAAACATTTCACCGCCATGGACTACTCTATGACCAACTGCTGATATTTCATTTATATCTGCTACAGCTCCATGTTCTGGATGTGTTAATTCATTTATAAGTGTGGAAATTGCCTCATTATGTGTTGGCATATTTACTTCTTTTATAAATTTAACTGATTTGCTAGGGCATTTATAATCTATAAATGAACCATCTAAATTAATTTTATCACATTTTCCTTTTGCTATTACTTCTTCATTTTTCATATCAATGATTTGATATTTAAGAGAAGAACTTCCGCAGTTTATTACTAATACTTTCATTTTTTTCCTCCAAATTTTATTCCGATGAAAACATTATATCATAATTACGTTTTTATTCAAGAAAAAGAGAACGAAAATATATTCGTTCTCCTTGTGCCCTTACAACTAACTTAATAATTTTCCTATAAGTTCTTCATAAGGTATTCCTGAAGCTTCCCAAAGTTTTGGATACATACTTTGAGCTGTAAAACCAGGTAATGTATTAATTTCATTTATATAGATTAGATTATCCACTACAAAAAAATCAACTCTTGCAAAATGCCTACAATCTAAAGCCTTAAAAGCTCTTAAAGCAATTTCTTGAATTTCTTTAACAAGTACTAAATCAAGGTCTGCAGGAATGATAGGTTCAAGACATCCCTCTTTATATTTAGCATCATATGAATAGAAAGAGTCGTTTTTTGGAACCTCACCAAGTATTGAAGCTTGAAGCTTATCATTTTCAAGAACAGCGCACTCTATTTCTCTTCCTTTTATTTCTTCTTCTACTAGAATTTTATCATCATATTTAAGTGCTTCTAATATAGCCGGTAATAACTCTTCTTTACTTAAAACTTTATTTATACCAATTGAAGAACCAGAATTTGAAGGTTTAACAAAACATGGGTATCCTATATTTTGTTCTATATGCTGCATCCACTCCCTTTGTTCATTAACGCATGTAAAGTCTTTATTTAGCATTATAGTCTTTCCTTCTAAATCATTTTTCAGATAAACATATTTTGCCTGCCTAATTCCAACTTGTTCAAAAATCATTTTTGCATAAACTTTATCCATAGCAAGTGCTGAGCTAAGAACTCCACTTCCAACATAAGGTACTTTCATCATATCTAGCATTCCTTGAACGGTTCCATCTTCCCCATATAATCCATGAAGTACAGGAAATACTTTGTCAATGTGTCTTAAAAAAGATTCAATATTAGTAATTTGCTCTGCATTATCAAACCATTTAATCATATCGTCTTTTTTAATTGCCCCATGATACAAGTACCATTCTCCGTTTCTGCTTATAACTACAGGAATAGGTTCATAATCTTTAAGTTTCATAATGTTATATATAACATTGTATGCTGATTGAATCGATACATCATGTTCTGTAGACATGCCTCCAAAGAGGATTGCTACTTTGTGTTTGTTTTTATTAGCTAACTTTTTTAACAATTCTATCACTCCTAATTTTATTATTCTTATTGTTTTACTACTTAGTAATCCATTCCTTTTAATGATTACATAATTATATCATTATAGGGGGAAAAAGCAACTTATTATTGCTTTTTAAACTGTTGTTTTAATTTTTTATCTAATACATTACATATTTCTTCTAGTTTCATAGATCTTGAAGCTTTAATATATATTGTTGTGTCTTTTTTTAGAATGTTTAATAAGTATTCTATTGCTTGCTTATTATTATAAACAGATTTTCCTCTTTGTTTTTCATATCCATTTAAAATTGCTTCTTCTAAAATAAGTTTCGCTTCTTTTCCTATTGTTATAAGGTTACTAGGATTTATTTTTGCTACATATCTGCCAACCTCTTTATGCAAGGCATCACTATATTTACCTAACTCTAGCATACCACCTAATACTGCAATCTTGTTTTTAGTTGATGTATCCTTAAGGTAATCTAGGCCTGCTTTCATTGAATCTAGGCTTGCATTATATGTATCGTTTATTACAAAAGTATTGCTTGAGTATTCTTTTACTTCCATTCTCATCTTAGTTAATTTAAATTTTTTTATACCTTTTATTACATTTTCTATATCAATATTTAAAATTTTTGCAATAGCGAATGATGGTAGTGAATTATATATAAAGTGTTTTCCTCCAATAGGTACTTCTACATTATAGTTATTATTATCTATAACTATATCAAAAAAAGATGATGTTGGAGTTATATTTATGTTTTTTGGCATAATATCACTTATATTATTAATTCCATATGTAATTATTTTATAACCCTTGTTTTCATACTCTTCTCTATTTTGTATTATCCATTGGTGTAACAAGTCATTATCATTATTAATGATTGCCACCTTATCTTTTGATAATTCTTCTAATAATTCAAATTTTGCTTTAAGAATGTTTTCTCTAGATTTAAAAGATTCTAAATGGGAAGACCCTATTATTGTAAAAATAGCGATACTCGGTTTAGCAATTTTGCTAAGTAATGAAATATCCCCAAACTTATCTGCTCCCATTTCAATTACCGCAGCTTCGTGGTCTTCAAGTTGTAACATCGTAAGTGGCATTCCAATTTGATTGTTGTAATTACCTTCTGTCTTTAAAGTTTTATATTTTTGACTTACAACACTTGCAATAATATCTTTAGTACTAGTTTTTCCAACACTTCCTGTAATTGCAATTGTAGGAATATTATATAAGCTTTTTTTATAAGTTGCGATTTTAATTAAAGCACTAGCAACGTCATCTACTAATATTATTACCTTATTCTTAAGCTTGTTAATATATTCATAATCTATCTCTACGTCTTGTAATATGCACACAGTTGCTCCATTTTTTATAGCATCTTTATAAAAGAGGCTTCCATTAAAGTTTTCCCCTTTAATCCCTAAATAAACATCTCCTTCTTTCACTTCCCTGCTATCCTTGGAAAAATTTTTACATATTATATCTTCATTTCCACATACAAGTTTACCATTTGAGCAGTTTAATATATCTTTTACTAATAACTCTTTCAATTTAAATCCCCCTTATTTATTTTACTTTGTCTCTTAATTTTCTATGATAAGCAATTACAAATCTATGTACTTCATCTTGAAGAAAAGTAATAAAATTTAATAGTTTTTTAGAATTTTTGTCTTTCTCCTTTGATAAATCTATTTCTTTACCAATATTAGTTATAATTCCTTTTGTTCTATGGCTATTATTTTTTACCATTCCTATTACATCTATATTAAGATCATAATCTTTTAAAACTTTAGTAACTGCTGACACTTGAGATTTTCCTCCATCAACAAGTATTAAATCCGGCATTCCCCAGTCATCTAAATGCTTTAATCTTCTTAGTATAACTTCTGCCATACAAAGAGGGTCATTTTGAATGTTTGTCGAACGTATTTTAAATTTACGATACATCTTTTTGTTTAACTTTCCAT
>JAQUBQ010000095.1 GCA_028686615.1 Clostridia bacterium
TGCAACAAGTACTTTTTTCATAACTTCTGCACTTTCCTTCATTTGTTCAATTTCTCTATCTGATTTAATGTGTATCATTTTATATCCTTCCTATTATCTTTTCAGGTAAATCTAACGCGTTTATAGTTTCTAATAACCCTTTATCTTCATAATATTTCTGAATCTCATCTATATTTTCATAAAATATTTCTATCCTGTTTTTTAATGTTTCTTCATTATCATCTGTTCTAAGAACAAGTTCTCCTCCACAATTCGGGCATTTATTTACTGTCTTTTCTGCTTCTTTTTTCGTAAATACTTTTGAACACTCTGAGCAAACCGTTCTACTAAGTATTCTAGAATAAATAGTTTTGGTGTCTGCAACCAATAAGAACACTTTTTCAATTTTCATTTCTAATCTTTTTAATATACCGTCTAATGCTTTAGCTTGTTTAAGAGTTCTTGGATAGCCATCTATTATTACTCCGTTCTTTATGTCATCTGCTGATAATCTTTGCGAAACCAATAAATTAACTAATTCATCACTAAGCAACATTCCTTTTTTTAGTTGTTCCTCATATTTACTATATATTTGTTTGTTCTCCCTAATCATGCTTCCTGTTGATACATGTACAAAATTAAACTTGTCTTTTAAGATTTCTGCCCTTGTCCCTTTTCCAGAACCTGGAGCACCTAACATAATATATACCATTTTAAATACCTCATTTACACTTATATTATGTCATAAACCCTAAAAAAAGTAAAGCCATTTACTTAGTAAACGATGAATGATTGTGTTACATTGTTAAAGCAGCATCGTCCTAAAACCATAACTTTTACTTTTTTGTTGATATATATTCTATTTTATATAAAGAGCTATGCGGAATCCTAAAAAAGCGCTCGAATAATCCGGAGTAATATTTTGGTTACGTCTAGATGCAGAGTTATCAGTACCGCTATTATCGTAACTTCCACTGCGATACACACGATAAGTATTGGAACCCGCCTCCATTGTCCATTCCCAAACATTTCCCGCTATATCATATATGCCTTTTTGACTCCATGCTGTATTATAGCCTGTTTTTTGAAGTTTATAGCTTCCTGCTGCTGCTGCTCCAGTTGAATCTCTATGATTCCCCCAAGGTCTACTATCTGATACAGATATAGCACTGTTTTTAAACCATCTCATGATTGCATCCCACTGTACTCCATATATTAAATGTGAACTTGCTCCTTTGCTGTTTGTGTTGTTATCCGGATATAAAGACCTTGATACCAATACTGCTCCATTTGAATTATCATTCCCTTGATATCCATCATATGCTTCTTTTGCTGATGTTCCTCCCCATGGAATATATATCCATGCATCTATTCCCATTTTTATTTGCGGTTTATTGTTTCCATTTGCATACAATATTGTATTAGAAGTTGGTTTTGACATTGTTTCTGCTATTCCCGCTTCATATCTTCCTACATAAAACCCTTTATACTTTTTAACACTTTCATACATCTTTTCTACTTCTTCATACTTATTCTCTCGTGGTGTTATTTCCTTATAACTGCTACTAATAATGTTATTATTTTGAAAATCATATCTTGCAAATTCACTAAAATTTTCTACTGGTATCCACACAAATTGATTGCCTTTTAAATTTTTTGCATCTTCATGTGATGAACCCTTCCCTTTGTCAGCTTCATTATCTGAAATTATCAAACCTGTCTCTTTTGTTCCTCCAACATAATAAAATCCTTTTGGAATTAGAACTCCCTCCACCATTTCATTTTGTAGTATATTACCTTCTTCATCTATTATTTCACTTATTACAGCATCATCAAACCCTGTTTTTTTAAGCTTATTCTCAACATAACTTCTCTGTGTTATATTTTCCTTTTCATCTGAGGATATTAATTCATACTCTGATTTTGCTAATATTGCTATTTGTTTTCCATTTGATTTATTACTGTTATTAACAGCTTTATTTGCCTTTGTTATTATATTGCTAGTACTTGTAGTTATTATTATTGAACCTGTTAATACTATTATTACTATTATTGTTATTATTAAAACTATTAATGATATACCTTTACTTTCATTAAATTTCATTTTGCCCTCCATGATTTTACGATTTTACATATCAATACACTTTCAATTTATATTACATTATATTAAAACTTTTTTCAATGACTTGGGTTCCTTTTTAATTATAATTTTTAAAACTTATTACAAATTCAGAATAAAATTGTTGATTATTTTAGAAATCATATTTAATTTCTTAGATTAAAGTTATGTATCCTCAAACTTTGATTTTAACCGTTACTTGTGTTATACTATTAGTTATATTGCTTTTATATTTTATATATTAATATATATAGAAAGGGTTGTTTATATGTATTCAAGTCTGTTAGAAACACAATCAATTAAAAAATATATTGAAGGAGGAATCTTAGATAAAGCTATAGACGCTAATGACTTTAACCACATTATATCTGCTAGATATATTTTATTGTTTAGCAAAATAACAAAAAAAGATTTAAATGCTATTCCTAATAACCATATAATTATCTCAGTAATAATAGCTGCTTTATCTAATTTAGATGATAGAGATAGAATGATAATTTCTTATAGATATGGTCTTGAGTCTTCAGAACCTTTAAGACAAAAAGAGTTAGCCATAATGTACAATTTATCTTTAGCACGAATATCTGCTATTGAGTTACGGGCATTAAAAAGGTTGTCAAAAACTTCTATGTTAAAAACCATGTCTGTTAAAGGGTATATAGCTAACCTTGACCAGGAAATAGAACGATTAAAAAAGGAAAGAGAACATTACTTATCTTTATTAACTCCTAACAACATAAGCCCTTCTAGCAATTCAATTGATCTTCTTATGACAATTGAGGAATTACCACTATCTACTAGAACACTTAATTGTTTAAGATTTGCCGGTATACACAATTTACAAGACATTGTTTCTAAAACAGACAAAGATATAATGAGAATTAAGAGTTTAGGTAGAAAATCATATGAAGAACTAATTAAAGTTTTAAATGACTATAGTTTGTTTTTAAAACCTTCTGCTAATTAAAATATAAGAACACAAGTAACTAATATTACTTGTGTTCTTCTCTTTGTTTTTATTATTCAAAAAACAACTCGTCAATTGTTGGAGCAAGCCAAATTGAAATTTCAAACATTAAGGTATCATCTGTTTCCTTGCAAGCTTCTATTAACTTTATTTTTTGATAACCTAAAAAACCATCAAGTTCCTTTATAAACATTCTGTCATTATTTTTTCCATAGATATTTTCATAAAGACTACTTTTTAACCGTATATTCATTATTACCTGAGAGTTTTCACTTTCTACTTTTTCAATATAACTTATTACAATTTTAGGCCAAACTTCATTTAAAATTAATTCTAGCCCTTTTATATTAATTGTTTTTTCTCCATAGTTCATATCATCATTACGATAGTAAATAGCAAGAGGAATTATTTCCGGAATAAAATCCCCATAATTCATTCTAACCAACTTCATTTTAAAGTTAATTAAACTTTTTCTTAACCCTTCTTTAAGTTTTTCCGCTATAATGCATTCTGTTATTTCTGTTTTTTTCTTAAAATCTTGTAATATGTTGTTTCCATCAGACCTTAGCATGGCTACTGCATTAACCAAATACTCTCCATATGGTGGTACTACTTTATTAATTATTGAAATAGCTTTAATATCCATCTTGCAACCTCCTTATTAATTAATAATTAACTACAGTTTTATTTATCCATCTTATTAATGCTTTAACCAAAGCTTCTGTACAATCGTAAAAACTCTCCACATATCCTGTTTTATTATCACTTACAAAAGTATTATTGTGGTTTTAAATTTTCACCAATTACATTCCCCTTTAAAAAATTATTTACCAGATTATATTTTTGTTGCATTATATCATACTTTTTTCAATTAATACAGTATAGTTATTGATACTATACTTTCTTACG
>JAQUBQ010000096.1 GCA_028686615.1 Clostridia bacterium
ATATGTAACAAATAAATCCAATAGCACTAATCCAGTTCATGGCAAAGTTAATATCTCCATTTTTCATAGCGAAAGTTCCAGGATTACCGCCTAGTTTAATAAATACCAAACCACTTACTGTTAGTATCATATACACACATATTAATATAATTCCCATGTATTTTCTACCCTCTTTCTTATTCATTCATATCTACTGCCTTTCTATTTTTTAAATATATACGTCTATATTTTAAGCATTGATATAATAATATATTCTAATTTTAAGGTTTATATTATTACCACTTTATATCTATTTTTAATTTAAGTATTAAAAACATATATGTTTTTATAAATAATTTTGCTAATCCAATTTTATATAAAAAGAGTACATTTTTAAATATAAATAACTTCGAAGATGGAAATATAGATATCCTTTTTAAAGTTTTCAAATTCTTCCATGTTGAAAAATTAGTATTTAAATATTGTATTGTTTTAGATATTTCATCATTAACATTTATTTCTTTTATAAAACACATTCTATATAACATCGAAACACCTACATGTATATATGCCATTTTATCTATATACTCTATATATTTTTTATCTAAGTTATTAGATATATATGTTTCTTTTATTTTTATGAACATATCTTTCATCTGTTCATATGTAGAATAAGCTACAGTATTAACACCAGATTCTCTTCTTACTTTATATCTATACAAAGGTTCCTTTACAAAAGATATAACCTTAATATTAGGAACATATTGCAATGTAAGCATCAAATCATCTACTACCGGTATCTTAGGAAATCTTGCATCTTTAAATATACTTCTTCTATGCATTTTATTACAAGGCCCTGGATTGATAAATAACAAATCTGTTAAAGTTCCATTTTCTACAGTTATACATTCTTTTTTAACTTTTGTCATATCACTAGTTATAAGTTTACCTGTTACGTCATCAATTCTTTGCATACCACAAACAACTAAATCTGAATTATATTTCTTTGCTGAATTATACATTTTTTCAACTGCATCAGATTTTAACTCATCATCAGAATCTACAAACTCAACATATTCACCAGTTGAATTATCTATTCCCATGTTTCTAGCACTACCACATCCACCGTTTTCTTTTTTAAAGACCTTAACATTTGGATACTTATTTGCATATTCCATTAATATCTCTTCTGATCTATCTGTACTACCATCATTAACACATACTATTTCAATTTCTTTCAATGTTTGATTTAACAAAGAATCTAAACATCTTGCTAAGTATGCTTCAGAATTGTATATTGGAATGACTAAACTTACTTTTATATTATTCATAATGTTTCCTCTCACTATTTACATTTTATATATTTCTTTGTATATTTCTTTATGATTATCTACCCATTGTTTCATTTCTGCTACCATTTTTTTGTAATCTGAAACAACAAAGTCAAAGTCTTTTCTAGTTCTTATTAATGATTTATTTACTTCTTTTTCATTATCTTCATGTATGTTTATATCATCTCTATTAAACTCTTCTTTAAATAACACTAATAAATCATGTTTAGAAATATTATTGTCTGGAACCAAATGATATAATCCTGTTAAATCTTGTTTAATAGCTTCTTCCATAGCACGAGCAAGTTCTATAGTTGTTACACCTGTCCAATATACTTTTTTATATCCATTAATGTCTCCTGTTTGTGACATAAACCAGTTAAATAAACCTATTGATTTAGGATTAAAATCCGGACCAATTATAGACATTCTAAATGTTAGATCTTTATTGTTTACAATTTCACCTAATGCTTTAGTTCTATCATAAAATGTATCTCCATCTTTAAACGAATCTTCAGTATATTGTCCTTGTTTACCAGAGAACACACAATCTGTGCTCATATGAATTACTTTTGTTTTTGAATCTTTATATTTAGTTTCTAAGTAATGAGGTAGATATGAATTTAAATAAACAGCTAAATCAATGTTATTTTCTGCAACCTGGTTTAGTAATCCTATACAATTTATTATAACATCAAAATTATTTTCATCTAACCAATTATTTAACTTTTCTTTATCCAGCACATCTATGTCTACAAGTTTAGGATTGTTTTTACCACCTTTTGCTATTCCATGTGTGTCATAACCCTTTTCTGTGAAATGCGTAAATATTACATGACCAGCCATTCCATTTGCACCTAATACACCAATCTTTTTCATACTTTTTCCCCCATTTTCTAATATTCTAAATATTCTTCATTTTTTAATGCTCTTCTTATATACTCAATACCCATTAATTTTTCTTTTATTCCTTCAACATCTAGTCTTTTAGTATTGTGAGAATTATATTCTTCATCAACATTAGTTATTTGTTCATTACCTGATTCCATTTGTTTGTAGTTAAGATTTCTATTATCATTTGCAACTGAATAATAATCTCCTAAATCAACAGCATGTACTATTTCTTCTCTAGAAAGTAATGTTTCATGTTTCTTTTCTCCATGTCTTGTTCCTATTACTTTTACTTTGTTTTTATCTCCGTCAAACATTTCACAAAGTGCAATAGCTAAATCCTGGATTGTAGAGGCATCAGCTTTTTGTACAAACAAATCACCTTGTTTAGCATGTGTAAATGCATAAATTACTAGATTTACTGCTTCATCTAAAGACATTAAGAATCTTGTCATTTCCGGATCAGTTACAGTAATATCTTTACCACTTTTAATTTGGTCTACAAATAAAGGTATAACTGAACCTCTAGAAGCCATAACGTTACCATATCTTGTAACACATAAAGTTGTTTTGCTATCATCTAAGTTCCTTGCAGTTGCTCTTACAATTCTTTCTGCCATTGCTTTAGAAATACCCATAGCATTAACAGGATAAACAGCTTTATCTGTACTTAACATTACAAACTTTGAAACATTGTTTGCTATTGCTGCTTCAACAGCATTATGTGTTCCTTCTATATTTGTAAGTGTAGCTTCATATGGATAAAATTCACAAGAAGGTACTTGTTTTAATGCAGCAGCATGGAATACATAATCTACGCCCTTCATTGCTCTATTTATAGAATCATAGTTTCTAACATCACCTATATAAAATTTTATTTTCTCATTATTATATTTTTTTCTCATATCATCTTGTTTCTTTTCATCTCTTGAAAATATTCTGATTTCTTTAAGGTCTGAATCCAAAAATCTTTTTAATATTTGATTTCCGAATGAACCTGTACCTCCTGTTATTAATAATACCTTATCTTTAAATTCTTCCATTTTTATTTTCCCCCTCTAACTTATTTTTTATAATTGATAATTCTTGTACTAGTGCAACTATCTTTTCTTGTTGTTTTGATATTTTTTTTGTATTTCTGAAATTTATTAATAGTAAAAATATAATACACATTAAGAAAAATAACGAAGGTGCATATTCAATCCCTACCAAATTAGCTAAATACGTCATAAGGTTAGGAAATATAGCCAAGATTATTATTACTAAAGTGCCTAATATCCAAATTATGCTTTCACCAATATCAAATTTATTATTCTTTACACTATTCAATATATATATAGCAAGCATAATTCCAACTATAGCATAAAATATGTTAACACTCACAATTATCCCCCCTTCCTAAAAATATTTCTAAGTAGTATGATAATAATTGTATAAAACATAAGTATCATATATTTTATAGGTTTTATAATACCACCATGCATACTTTCGCCGTTTTCTCTTATTCTCATTTGAGCAGTTATTTCTTGAATATCATATCCTTCATATAGCATTTCCATAATTAAATTAGCATCTGGAAATTCAGGATAACTATTTGCGTATCTTTTTATAACTCTCTTATTTAAACATTGAAAACCAGAAGTAGGGTCTGTTATTTTTTTATCACAAAACAGCTCAATTAAAAAAGTAAATATCTTAGTTCCCAACATTCTAAAGAATGAATGTGGATAATCTGTTTTTTCTAGGAATCTTGATCCAATTACTATATC
>JAQUBQ010000097.1 GCA_028686615.1 Clostridia bacterium
TTTCACCAAAATCTTTTCTCCTTGCATATGCTTTACCACCAGGTGCCCCTCCTACTGATATTACTCTTCTATTTGGATATTCTTGTTTTACCATTTCATATAATGCTGAAAAACTTAATCTATTATGTGCAAAATCAACAATAACTGTTATTCCCTCTTTTTCAAATATATTCATTCTACCCATAATTTCAGTACTTGAAATACCTTCTTTTATGTTTTTTTCTGATACTCCTAACTCCTTTGCAATAATAATTGCTGCAAGTGCATTTTCAATATTAAACTTCCCTTGCATCTTTGTTTTAAAGCTTTCTTTATAATCTTTACTATTTACAGTAAATTTAATAAATTTTCCTTCTTTATTAATGTTACTTATATAATAATCTGCAGCTACGTCATATCCATAAGTTATTATTTTTTTAGCATTTGAAGAAGCATGTACTACAGCTTCATAAAAATCCGTATTTATATTTATAATTGCTGTTTTAACATTTTCCATAAATTCTAATTTACAATTTAAATAATCCTCAAAATCACTATGCTCAACATCACTTATATGATCTTCTGAAATATTTAAAAACACTCCTATATCAAAAGTAATGCCATTTGTTCTTTTAACTTTGTATCCTTGTGATGCTACTTCCATAATAAGTATTGGAATATTAGAGTCTTTAGTTTCCCTAAAGAACTTGTGAAGGTCTGGAGCTTCAGGTGTTGTTAAATGAGATTCTTCTAAACGTTTCCCTGTATAGGTTTCTATTGTAGATATCATTCCACATCTTTTTCCCAAATGCCTTTCTAATATATTGTTTAAATAATGTGTTGTTGTTGTTTTCCCTTTTGTTCCAGTTATTCCTACTGTTTTCAAATCCTTCCATGCATGTTCATAACAAATATTTGCAACTATATACATTGCATCCCTTATATCTTTCACAATAATATATGCTACTTGTTCTGGTATATCTTCATAATATCCTTCAGAAATATATGCGATTACACCTTTATCTATCGATTTCTTAAGATATTCAGATTTAAAAAGTTTACCCTTACATATAAATAAAGTTTTACTAGAAACATCTCTTGAATCATATGATAAGTTGTTTATTTCCATTTCATCTAACTTTAGATTTCTAGAATATCTTTCCAATACCCCTTTTTCTTGTAATGCTTCTATTACTCTATCTAACGTAATGTTCATGTTTTTTCCTCTTTTCCCTTTGTTTGCTTTATTGTACCATTTATTTCTTTTGTTTTCTACCTTTTTAATTTATATATTTGTATTTGCTTTTTATATAAATTTTACGTTTTCTTTACCAAAGACTTCCCTAAGCTTTTGTTCTTGTTCCTTACTACTTTTTGTCCACCACTGATTTGAAAGCATTTTAAGTTCATCTCTTTCTTCAAAATATATATACACTGGTATGTTTCCTTCTGTTATCATTATGTTTGAAACTAATTTATCTAGTACTTCTTTTTCATCTTGTTCACCTTCAATTTTTATATATATTTTAGAATAACTTCCTAACTTTTTTAATGTATTTACAAGAATTTTAGGTCTTTCATTTTCTTTTAAAGAGATCTTTCCGAGTAAATTCATAAACTTCCCCTACTTTTATATCCCTTGAATATCTAACATAAACAATTGGGAATATAACTGCTTCCATTGTTCCGTACAAATCCTCTATTTCTACAAATGCCATTGCTTTATTGTTTTTTGTATATATCTGCCTTATTGATGAAATTACTGCACAAATTATCTGATCAGTTCCGTCATATTTTTGAACATCATTTTGTTTTACTACATCTATTTCAATGTCTGATTCTGCTCCAAATTCTTGCTCTTCAATTTCATTTGAAATTAGTTCTTTGGTACTTATTGTCGATACTTCTTCTATTTTCTCTCTATACTCATCAAGTGGATGCCCTGATACATATAATCCCATCATTTCTTTTTCCATATCAAGTATTTCTTTTTTAGTTAATTGATTGTTGCTTTTTATAATATTTAGTGAAATATCCCTTTTTTCTTCCTCATTTCCTGAAAACACATCAAATATATTTACTTGATCTTTTAAATTATTCTTTCTTTCTGAATGAATGGACTCTAATATATTTTCAAAAGACTCTAAGAAATCTTGCCTTGTATAATCATTTTCTATATCATCAAATGCTCCTGCCATTATAAGTGATTCTATGCATTTTTTATTTACCTTTTCTGATTCTACTCTTTTTAAGAAATCTATAAGCCCAGTGTATTTACCATTTTCTTTTCTTTCTTTAACAATAGCTTCAATTGCAGCTTCACCCACATTTTTAATTGAAGTAAGGGCAAATCTTATTTTCCCATCTATAACAGCAAAACGTGCATAGCTCTCGTTTATATCTGGCCTTAAAACTTCTATCCCTAATGCTTTACTTTCAGCAATATATTCTGGTACCTTGTCTAAATTTCCTAATATGCTATTCATAGTTGCTGCCATAAACTCTGCAGGATAATGTGCTTTTAAGAAAGCTGTTTGATAAGATATTACCGCATATGCTGCAGCATGTGATTTGTTAAAAGCATATTTAGCAAACTCAGCCATTTCATCAAATATCTTATTAGCCGATTTTGCATCCACACCACGTTTAACAGCTCCTTCAACTATAGTATTACCATCTTTGTCAGTTTGTCCATAAATGAATACTTCTCTTTCTTTATTCATTACATCTAACTTCTTTTTACCCATAGCACGTCTTACTAAATCTGCTCGTCCAAGACTATAGCCTGCTAAATCTCTAAATATTTGCATAACTTGCTCTTGATATACCATACAACCATATGTGACTTTAAGTATTGCTTCAAGTGACTTATGAGTATATTCAATATGTTCAGGATTGCTTTTATTTTTTATATACTTTGGTATTTGATCCATTGGTCCTGGCCTATATAACGATATCATAACTATGATATCTTCTAAACTATTTGGTTTTACTTCTTTCATTACATTTCTAAAACCACCACTTTCCATCTGGAAAACACCTGTAGCTTTACCTTCTGAAAGAAGTTTAAAAACTTCCCTATCATTAAAGTCTTCTCCAAAGTCAACGTCAACTCCATGTATTTTTTTTATTAAGTATATAGCATCTGAAATTACAGTAAGGGTTCTAAGTCCCAAAAAGTCCATTTTTAGAAGTCCTAATTCTTCAAGTGTCGTCATTGGGAATTGAGTTGATATAGCTTCTTGGTTAAGATATAGAGGTACATATGTATCTACTGGTTCTTTCGTTATAACTACACCTGCTGCATGAGTTGATGCATGCCTTGGAAGTCCTTCCATTTTCATTGCTATATCGATAAGCTTTTTAACCTCATCATCTGCTTCATACATTGATTTTAATTCTTCAGATATTTCTAAAGCTTTAGCAATTGTCATTTTTATTTCTTGTGGTATAAGTTTTGCTATTATATCTGTTTTTTGATATGGAATATCCAATGCTCTTCCTGTATCTCTTATTGCATTTCTTGCTGCCATTGTCCCAAAAGTTATAATTTGAGCAACATGATCTCTTCCATATCTTCTTGCTACATATTCAATTACTTCTTCTCTTCTTTCATAACAAAAATCTATATCAAAGTCTGGCATACTTATTCTTTCAGGATTTAAAAAACGTTCGAAAATAAGATTGAATTTAAGTGGTTCAACATCTGTTATTCCACTGACATATGCTGCAATAGAACCTGCTCCAGAACCTCTACCCGGTCCAACTGGAATATTATTGTCCTTTGCATATTTTATGAAATCTGCAACAATTAAAAAATAGTCTATATATCCCATCTTATCAATTACTTCAATTTCATAATCTAGTCTCTCTTTTGCTTCTTTAATTAGATTCTCTTTATATTTTTCATTTAGTCCGTTATAACAAAGTTCTTTAAAATATTC
>JAQUBQ010000098.1 GCA_028686615.1 Clostridia bacterium
AAAAGCAAAGGTTTTTTTGATACTAGAATTAATTTCATTCATAAACTCATTTTTTAATACTTTCAATCCCTCTTCTGTTTTACTCTCAAATCTTACTGTTATATCTGGACCTGTATTAGATGCTCTTACTAATGCCCATCCATCTTCAAATTCTGCCCTCATTCCATCTATTGTATTTAAGTCATAACCTTTTCTCTTAGCATATTCTATAACATCATTTACTATCTTATGTTTTCTATCATCACTACTTTTTATTTTAATCTCAGGTGTAGAATAATATTTATTAATGCCTTCTAATAATTTTGATAGCGGTTTATCTGTTTTACTTAGTATCTCTATAAGTCTTAATCCTGCATACATTGCATCATCAAATCCTGGGAATTTATCTCTGAAAAATACATGTCCTGAAAATTCGCCTCCAAAATTAAAGTCTCCTTCTTTCATTTTAGCTTTCATATATGAATTACCAGTTCTATAACAACATTTTTCAATTCCAAGTTTGTCTAGCTCATCTACAAGTGATTTAGAACATTTGACATCATATAATGCTTTTTTGTTCTTTACTTTATCAAATATATCTCTCCAAACTATTATCATAAAGTAATCTATAGGTATATACTGTCCATTTTCATCTATTATCCCCACCCTATCTGAGTCACCATCAAATGCAAGTCCTAGATCTGCTTTGTTTTTTAAAACTTTTTTCTTTAAGTCTTTTAAATTTCTTTCTACTGATGGATCTGGATGATGATTTGGAAAATCAGGATCACTATCACAATATAAATATTCTGCTTCTATTCCTTTTTTCTTGTATACTTCTTTTACAATTACTGAGCCTGCTGCATTACCACAATCTAATACTACCTTTATCTTTCTATCTCCTAAGTTTATTGTTTTATCCAGTAATTCTAAATAATCGTTTCTTATATCTTTTTCTATTACTTTACCTGTTCCATTTACAAAATCACCTTTTTCAACATAATCTCTGAATTCTTCTATCATTTCACCACAAGCATTTCCTCTTTCGTCAAATGCTATTTTAAAACCATTATATTCCTTTGGATTATGACTCGCAGTTACCATAGCCCCACTTACAATGTTTAAATTTTCCCAAGAAAAATAATACATTGGTGTTGTAACAACTCCTAAATTATATATTGTTATCCCTGTTTCTATAGCTCCCTTTATAAATGCTTTTGCAAGTTCTGGTGATGAAGCTCTATTATCGCGCCCAACTACAGCTTCCTTTTTTCCAAGTGTTTGTATGTATGATCCAAAACCCTTACCAATTGTATATGCTACATTTTCATCTAAATCATCGCCGTATATACCTCTGATATCATAACCTCTATATATATGCTTGTTAATATTTTTTACTATTTCCATAAATACACTCCTCTTTTTTAATTATTTAAAGCTCTAAAGCTCTTAACTCCATAATTATTAAGTATTTTCCATAATATCCATGTAATACCTGCAAGTATCAATATAACTATTCCTACATAAGCATCAACATTTGTAATATCTAATACAAAGAATGCTATTATAGGTAATATGCCCATAAGAATTCCAAGATATACACTAATTAAAACACTTAAACTCTGTTTAACTATAGCTAAATCTGAGGCACCATTTAATTTAGGGTATTTTAGATTAACAATAATACCTAAGATTGATGTTAATAAAGGTCCTAATATTGAAATTATCAAACAATATATAACATCTATAAATGAAAATTTAAGCCTTAATGCAAATATAATTGTAGCAATAATTCCAAAAGGAACTGTTATTAATAAGTTCAAAAATATTTTAGCTAAAAATATTTTTTTCTCACTTACTGGTAAACTTTTTGTAAGCCATAAATTTTTACCCTCAATTGAAATACTAGAAGCTGTTGTCGTACTCATAGCTAAAATTATAAATATCATAGCCATTAATGCTTTTGATACCATTCCCGAGATATCTCCAAATTCTGCAGATATAAATGCTATTAAATCTTCTGCAGATATAATAGAGTATATACAAGCTATCATTAGAATTATAGGACCAAACATTGTGTTCATAACGTATATTGGTGACGAGAAGTATCTCTTTGTTTCCTTTAACATTAATGCTTTAATTGGCGTACCAGTTTTAAGGTCATTGATTATGTACTTACTTTTTGAACTTTTTTCTCGTAATTTAGATATTACTTTAAAATATGTAATACTAAGTAAATAACTAGATGCAATTAGTAATAAAATATTAAAAAACATTATTAGTACTAACTTTGAAATACTAAACTCAATTATACATTGATTGTTTATAGCCACGGGATAGTATATTTTCTCCAACATTGTATTTATACTTGAGGCTTTTTCTGCAATATTCTCAATAAAGTTTTGTAATTTAAAACTAACCATAAATATTGCTACTGAAACAATTATTGTTCCTAATATCTGTGTTATTCTTTTATATTTGAATTTTGATGCTACTCCTTGTACCATGTATGCCACAGTTACCGCTGCTATAGTTGGTATTATTGGTAATGTAACATATATTATTAGTGCCGTAATATAAAAACCAATGGTTGGTACTTCAAGATATGCATATACTGCAAACGTTGGTAATATAATTATTAAATTCCATAAGTATTGAAATGCTAAGAGTGTAAGTATTCTTGCTAAGAATATAGTTCTTTTTTTGATTGGCATAGAAAACAACAAATCATTATCTTTTGCTGAAAACAATACACCCTGTGCTTTATATATTCCTTGAATAAAAGTCATTCCAACAGAGGCAATACTCATTATTGCAATAATTATATATGTTAATCCTACTTCAGAAAGTGGTTTTGCTATCATATATGAATAATATCCAAATATATATGCTAACAATAATGTAAGTAATACAAAAAGGCTATATCTTTTAATAACTTCTATGCTTTTATTATTGTTTTTCTTTCCTATATTAAAAAGATTTAAATTCCCCGACATTGATACCTTTAATAATGGAAGTAATTTGTTGTTCATCATAACTATTCCTCCTGCTTATCTATATCTAAAAATACATTTTCAAGAGACTTATCGCCTTTTACTTCTTCCATTTTCCCTACTTTTACTAATCTTCCTTCTTTTATTATAGCAACTCTATTACAAAGCTTTTCTGCAACATCTAATATATGTGTTGAAAAGAATATAGTAACTCCTTCTCTGCACATATTATTCATTAATTCTTTTAAATCAAATACTGCTTTTGGATCTAGTGCAACAAAAGGTTCATCTAAAACCAATACTTTTGGTTTATGAACAAGGGCTGCTATAAGTGCTAATTTTTGTTTCATCCCATGTGAATATGATGATATTTCGTCTCCTAAATTATCTAATAAATTAAATTTAGTAGCATATTCATTTATTCTTGATTTTCTTTCTGATTTAGGAACTTCATATATATCACACATGAAATTTATAAACGATATTCCTGTTAACGTATCATATAAATCAGGATTATCTGGTATATATGCAATTTCTTTTTTACATTCAATAGGCCTTTCCTTAATAGACTTCCCATTTATTAAAATATCTCCTTCTTCAAAATCTAATATCCCAACGATTGCCTTTATTGTAGTCGTTTTACCTGCTCCATTATGCCCTATAAATCCAAATATTTCCCCATCTTCTATCGTAAGTGATATATTATCTACTGCCTTTTTAGTCTTGTTATATATTTTTGTAAAACCTTTTATTTCTATCATATGTCATCCCCCATTTTTTCACTTTAATAGTACCATAAACAAAATATAAATGCAATTGATGTATCACCTTCTTTTTTTAGCGAAATATGTAAATAAAAATCTTACTAGGTTTATTTACATTCTTTAACTCATCTGTTATAATATGAATATGGCCCATT
>JAQUBQ010000099.1 GCA_028686615.1 Clostridia bacterium
TCTTCCTCTATACCTGATACTTTTACTAAGATGTATGCCTCATAATTGTTTGTTATTTTAATTTTATTGTTAATTATATCCTTGTCCATATCAACTATATTCTTTATATCCTCATAATTTAAATTAAAGATCGTGGATAAGTTTAGTTTATTTTCTAATCCATCGGAAGTATATGATACAAGCCCACTAACTGTTGCTTTTATATTTGCTGTTGCTATTTTAGATTGCTCTTCTATTTGCTCTCTCTCTTTTATTAACTGTTTTACATATGCATCCTCTGGGCTAAGTGCACCGACCAATGCTGCTTTCTTAGAAAGTAAATTGTTTATATGTACTCTTTGCTCTTGCATGTTTACCATTGATGTCATGCCTTTAGACGCTATAACTGAATTTAAAACTTGTTTTTCAATGTTATTTATTTCAGAGGAATATTCAATCTTTATATCTTTTAATGCCTCTAATATACTTTCATCAATATCTCTTAGTTTTTTCTGATATTGTTGATACTCTTGATTACGATATGTAGCTATTATATTTCCTTTTGTAACCCTTGTGCCTTCTGATACTGTTGGTACAAGAACTTTAGTCGTATCTATATCTATTAGTGTTTCATTTTTGATTACATATCCTGGTCCTGTTGTTACATGATCTATAGTTCCTTCTTTCACTAAATATTTTTCTTCCTTGTTATATATAATATACATGGTAATTGCTATTGCAATAATGCAGAAGAAAAACAAAGCTGTTGATATTTTAGATATTCTCGTGTCTTTTTTTTTATTTTTCCCCATGTGTATCTCTCCTTATATTCCCAAATATGCAATCATTTAAATTGTTTATATCAACAGTATAATCATTTCCCAGTTTTTTAAACCAAGTGATTTGTCTTTTGGCATAATTTCTTGTTGCTTGTTTTAATTTTAAAACTGCTTCTTCTAGTGTTTCTTCTGAATCAATATATTTAAAAAACTCTTTATACCCTATAGCTTGCAATGCTGTATTTTCAATATTTAAATTTAAGTTTTTAACATATCTTGCTTCTTCTATTATACCACTTTTAATCATTTCATCTACTCTTTGATTAATCCTATCATATAAGATTTCTCTTGGTACATCAATGTATATTTTTATAAACTCGTATGGGCTCTTTTGCCTATCCCATAAATCATTTATTCTATCTGTTTCGCTTTTTTTATTTCCACTTCTTGCTATTATTAATGCTCTAACAACTCTCTTTACATTATTAACATGTATCTTTTTTGCTGCTTCCTTATCTTCTTTTGCAAGAAGAGAATATACATATTCTTTTCCTTTAGTTTCAAGCAAACCTTCTATTTCGTTTTTTATTTGTTCCTCTTTTTTACTATCTTTTTTTATAACATTTTCTTCATCAAATTTCATGTTGTTTATTACAGCATTAAGATATAACCCGGTTCCACCTACAATTATAGGGACTTTGCCTCTACTTAATATTTCTTCTATCTTTTCATAGCATAACTTTTTATAATCATATACGTTAAAGCTCTCATTAATGTCACATATGTCTATTAAATGATGTGTGATTTCCGCTTGCTCTTCTTTCGTAGCTTTAGCTGTTCCTATATCAAGTTTTTTATATATTTGCATAGAATCAGCTGAAATTATTTCACCACCTAACTCCTTTGCAATACGTAAACTAAGAGAAGTTTTGCCTGAAGCAGTAGGTCCAAATATAACTATAACCTTTGATTTTTTTTCTTTATACACAATCTCACCTGTTATTTCCTTAAAAACTTTCTCTCTATTTCATACTTACTTATTTCATAAGCTGTTGGTCTTCCATGAGGGCAGGTAAAGGGATTTTCTAGCTTAATCATTTCATTTATAAGATTTTTTTGCTCTTCTACTGTAACATTCATATTTCCTTTTATAGCTGCTTTACAAGCTAGCGTAGAAAGGAACCTTGCTTCTTTTTCCTCTTTTGTTGTTTTACTTGCTCCCATTAATTCATCTAAACCATCTAAAAACATTTCCTTATAATCAAGCTCATACCCCACGTTTGGGACTCCCGAAATCTTTATGCCATTATCTCCAAAATCTTCAAATATAAATCCAACATGTTTAAACATTTCACTATTGGTAATAATAATCTCTTTTTCATTATTTCTAAGCTCAACTAATATAGGTATTAATAACATTTGTGTTTCCCTATCTTTACTATAATAATTTTTTTTAATTTTTTCATATAATAATCTTTCATGTGCTGCATGCTGATCTATAATATACATTCTTTCTTTTATTTCAATTATTATATATGTATTAAATACATTCCCAATATACCTATATTCTATTTCCGGGACTTCTTTAGCTAAAAGTGTTTGTTCAACCCCTTTAGTTTCTTCCATTATTTTTTCTTTTTTGGCTTCTTCAATCATTTCAATATAATTAAAAGTTCTGTTGTTTTTCTCATCTTCAATTTTTTCATTATTATAATATTGCTGCTTAGTGTTATAAAGATTTCTTGCACTTGTTTCTTTTATTGTGTTTTCCACTATTGCTTCGTTTTTATTGTTTTGTGTGTGTGTGTGTTCCACTTTATCAACAGTTTCTTGTGTTAATGTCTCTATTTTTCTAAAAGGACTTCTTTCATTTTTATAACCTTCAACTGCATTTTTTACACCGTGATAAACTGCTTGATAAATTTTACTTTCATTTTGAAATTTAACCTCAAGCTTTGCTGGATGAACATTCACATCAACCTCTGCAGGATTCATTTCTAAATTTACTATAGCGAAAGGAAATTTCCCTATACTTAAACTTTGATCATATGCATCTTCTATTGCTTTATTTAACACCTTATCTTTTATAAATCTTTTATTTATGTATGTGTATTCATTCTGCCTTGTACTTCTTGCAAGGCTTGGTTTTCCAACAACTCCTGTCAGATGTAGTCCTTCATGTTTATAATCTACAAGTAATACATTTTGCATTGCATCCTTGCCAAAAACATTGTATATAACTGTTTGTATGTTTCCATCTCCTGATGTTTGTAATATCTCTTTGTTATTATTAATATATTTAAAAATTACTTTTGGGTGTATTAAACTAAGTCTTGTTACTACATCTTCAATATATCTAGCTTCTGTAGAATCTTGTTTTAAGAACTTATATCTTGCCGGAACATTATAAAACACATCTTCCACTAATATGCTTGTCCCCTGGTTATACGATACTTCTTCAAACAAAACTTCATTTCCGCCAGAAATAACATACTTAATTCCAACTTGCTCATCTTTATGCCTTGTTGTAAGAGTAACCTTAGATATACCTGAAACAGACGCAAGCGCCTCTCCTCTAAATCCCATTGAACTTATTCTTAGTATGTCCGATTCTTTTCTAATCTTACTTGTAGCATGACGTTCAAATGCCATTTGTATATCATCTTTTCTAATACCGCATCCGTTATCAGTTATTTTTATATATTTAATACCACCATTTTTGATTTCAACTGTTATTTTATTAGAACCCGCATCAATAGCATTCTCAATTAACTCTTTAACTATTGAAGCCGGCCTATCAACAACTTCTCCTGCTGCTATTTGGTTTATAGTATTTTCATCTAGTAATATAATTTCTCCCATTTTATACACCTCTTTGCCTATAATAAGCTTTAGACAATTTTACATTTATATTATATCAAGTAATGGTTATTTTTCAAGAGCATATAAAATAATTATATAATTAGAGGTGAAGGTTAAACGAACATTTGTCAGTCGACCTTAGAAGTCGTTTAATTAGAACTACCTAATATGCTCTTAACGATTTACATATTTATATATTTTAATAACATTTCATTTGGACTTAACCATCCTAA
>JAQUBQ010000021.1 GCA_028686615.1 Clostridia bacterium
TATTTAAATATAAAGGATTGTTTCCTCGTTCCATCAAATTTAATATTGGTTTTCTTTGACGTTCTATTTTTTTATAAACACCTACATCTATTATTGTACCTAATTTTGGAATATAATCATCTTTAATATTATTATTCTGTACAACTTCAGCATCATCAAAAAGTTTTTTTCTTTCATTTTTATACCAGTATTTATAATTCCCAGTAAACACTTTTTTATTTTTATACTTTTTATTCTTTCCTATTAAAATACATAATTTTTGATGAACTGAAGTGAATAAGCAGTCAGGTCTATCTGCATAACTTAAGATATATTGTTCAGGAATTACTTCATACAATTCATCTCTAATCCCTTTCATTCTTGGTGTAGAAACATAAGATAGAGGAATAATAAATCCTAGTACTCCATTAGTTTTCAATTGCATTGCTGCGTTTTCTAATACATTAGCATAAATGTTACCATATTTTTTTAATGGTTTGGATTCACTTTTAGCGTCTTCAACGTATGGAGGATTTCCAATGATAATATCATATTTTACTTTTCTTCTTGATATATCTTCAACATAATCATAACTTTCAAAATTAGAATTTAGTATTTTAGAAATACCTTTTATTTTTTCAACTCCATATCTATGAAGTATATACAATAATAATCTAAGTTTTGTGATTATAATAGAGTCAATATTCAAATCATTTCCCTTTATTGTTTCCACCACTTTATTAATCTTATCATTTGTTATTGTTGCATGATACAAATCAAGTAAATTAAGTTTTAAATCTAATGCCGCTAGAAGAAAAACTCCTGAACCACAGCATGGATCATAAATCGTTTTTTTGTAACAAAGCGTACTATATGGTATTCCATTCAAATCTAATACGTGCAAGTTATTAGGTTTAAGTATGTTACAAACTTGCTTTACGCTATTTATTAATATAAATTCTACTACATCAATTGGAGTATAATAAACTCCCTTGTTTTTTCTAATTGATTCTTTTTCATTTAAAGTTGCAAGTACTTCCTGCATTTCCTCATAAGTATAATATTTTTTTAAAGATTTATACTCTTCAAACACTTCTCCAATAATATTATTTATTTCATCATGTATTATTAGTAACTCTTTGTTACTATAGTTTTGATTTAAATAACCATTTATTATTTTCAGTGCATTAACTACTACATTATTTATCATTTTCACACCGCCTATAAAATTTAATTGTCTATGGCACTTTTACCACTTTTTACCCATTCGTCAAGTTCTGATAATTTAAATTTCCATAGCTTTCCTATTTTATGAGCTGGTATTCCATTTTCTTTTTTTATCCAATTTCTAATAGTATCTTTATTTACTCCTAAATGATTAGCGGCTTCTTCGATGCCTACCCATTTTTCTTCATTCTTATCAGCTACAGTCATAATTTCATCTCCTTTGAATTGATATCCTTAACAATTATTATTATATATTTTTTGTAATAAATAATCAATAATTTGATGTGATTTTGTATGATTTAATATGAATTTATATGATAAAACATACAATAATTTTTTCATTAAAATCTCCAATCAACTGCAACATATAAAAATTTCGCTATTAAATTATATTGCCTCAATTCTTGCTTTCCTTAAATCCAGGCATAAAAAAAAGAGCCTTTCCTAAATCACTTAAAATTTAGAAAAGGCTATATTTCCTTTGAAATCAAAGGTTTTCTTTCAAATATCCCGCTTATTCTTTGTATCATATTTGGAGTTGTTTGGTCGCCTAAAACCAACAAACTGTCTTGAGGACAAATGTTAAATATTTCTCTGGCTTTTTTAGGAATTACAATTTGTCCCCTTTCTCCAACCTTTACCGTTCCAAATACGTGTTTCCCTTCAGGCTGAATACCTATTCCGTTTTTTTGTTTCGAATGATTTACTAAGTCGTCCAAGGTAACTCCATACAATTCTGCCAACGCAATACAATTATTGATATCAGGTACAGTTTCACCATTTTCCCACTTTGCAACCGCTTGTCTTGAAACACTTATCTTTTCAGCAACCTCTTCTTGTGTGTATCTATGGGCTTTTCGCAATTCTTTCAGATTCATATTTATCATACTTTTCACATCCTTTATACTTATTATATTATAACCTTTCTATTAATCAATCAATTAAACATAACATATCCTGTTATGTTCAGTTTACATTATTCTTCATTTTTTTATTTGAAATATTACTCATCCATATCCTTATTTAGTAGCTGACATCATCTCCCAAACAATAAAAATAAGGGTTCCTTAACACGACTTCCTCTGGCAAAATAGCCGGAAGAAAAACCTAATGTCTGGAAAACCCTTATTTATAAGCTTTTTTCAGCCTTTCTATTTATCCACCCTTGACATCAATACCGCACATTCCACATGATAAGTCCATGGGAACATATCAACTATATCTACACTAATTATATCATAATCATCTTTTAAATGTGCTAAGTCCCTTGCAAGAGTTGCAGGATTACAACTAATATATCCTATTTTTTTAGTTTTCATCTCTTTTATTAGTTTAATACCTTGTTCTTCTAACCCCCTTCTTGGTGGATCTACTACAAGTACATCATATTGATTTCCTTGTTTCTTTAATTTATATAATTCTTCCTTAGCATCTCCAAGTATATATTTGGTATTGTTTATATCATTAAGCTTTACATTCTCTTCTGCCATTTTTACTGCATCTTCTACTATTTCGACACCTATTACCTCTTTAACACTATCTGATAAAAATATTCCAATAGTTCCAACACCACTATATAGTTCTATAAGTTTCTGATTTTTTTCTAATCTTAAATTTTGTTTTAAAACATTGTACAAAACTTCTGCAGCTATTGTGTTAACTTGAAAAAATGAATTTGTTGAAATGTAATAAGATTTATCTCCTATTATATCAATAATTTTATCTTTACCATATAGAACCCTATTCTCTTTTGCAAGTATAACGTTTGTGTTTTTGTCATTTATGTTTGCTATTATCCCCTTTACATTAGGATACTTTTTTGCTATTTCTTCTACTATATTTTTCATTTCTTTAGAGCCAATGATCTTTCTATCATTTACAACATATATACATAATATGTCCCCTGTATTAATACCTTTTCTAACAATTATATTTTTTATGTGTCCTTTTTTTGTCTTTTCATCATATCCCTTTAATCCTTCTTCACACATCAAGTCAAACATAAGTCTTGCTATTTCATTTATTTCCTTTTCCTGTATTTTACATTCTGATGTTTCAATAACATTATGAGTTTTTGCTATGAACATTCCCATTTTATTTTTTCCATTTATCAATCTTACAGGATATTGTATTTTGTTTCTATAATTGTATGGCATGCCCATTCCGTATATATCTCTTACTACATTATTTATACCTTGTTTTTTCAAGGTATTTATTACAGTATCTTTTTTTATTTTTAGTGTATAATCATACTTCATATGCATTCCTACACACCCGCCACAACTTCCTTGAACTTCACACTCTGTTTTCATTTGCCTATGTTTAGAAGCTTTAGTGATTTCAGTTATTTCGGCCACATCATATGAGCTACTTTTCTTTACAATTTTAGCTCGTACTTCTTCTCCCTCTACTGCTCCTGGCACAAATATAACTTTATTATTTTCTTTTGCTATTCCTTCAAAATGGATTCCATTATCTATAATTTTTAACATTTTATTTTTTTCTTTTTCCATCAAATTTCCCTTCATTCAAAAATTAATTTTATCGTTTTTTTTAATATACAAGTAGTAACACTTTTTTATATTATTCATACTATATATTATAAATTGGATAAATGAAAGCTTAAAATAAAGTTTTTTCTAATTTATATAAAAATAGGAGGGGTTTATGAAAAACTGTTTCAACAATTGTCAATTTAGCAATCGTATTGTATTTACAGCTTTATTACTGTTAATACTCATTAGAAACAAACCTGTAAACTCCTCTTACTTTGCTTTTGATGACTTTTTTAAAGCATCATATGTACGGGAATCCATCCTTACATGGACTCGTAATGACTAGAACGTAAAGGGGGGAATTTGAACATGATAGATGAAAGATGTGGTAGCTGTGGATGTGGCGGTTGCGGATGTAATTCTGGATTCGGTGGCGGAGGTTTTGGTGGCTTCGGCGGTGGATCTTGTATATGGATCATCCTTATTATAATAGTATTAGTATGCTGCTGTGGTTGCTAATGCTAAAATGCAAATTGTATAAACATAATATATAAAAAATTATACTTACCCTAGTGACTAACTCTCACTAGGGTTTTTTGTAAATGCAACATACTAATACTATTCTATATATATTTATCCATGATTAAACATATACTTATATTGTGGTGATAAAAATGTCTAACAAACTGTCTATAAAAAGATATATAATTATTTGTACTTTTGTTTTAATTCTTGGATCTGTAATGCATTTTCTTTATGAATTTAGCAATCGCTCTTTTATAATAGGACTATTTACTCCTGTAAATGAAAGTGTTTGGGAACATTTGAAACTAGTATACTTTCCATTTATTTTTCTTGGTATTTTATTAAATATTTTCTTTTATAAAAATTATAACTTTAATCTTAAAGTATGGGATTATATAAGTATTTCGATTTTGAGAATTTCCATTTTTATTATTATTTTTCATTATTTATATGGCCTATTTTTTAATGACTCTTCTATAATATATGACATTATCCTTTACTATACTTCAATGTTATATGGATTTAAAATTGTTTACAACATTTTTAAAAAAAATAATATTATTTTGAATGTAAAAAGTATAAACTTTCATACATTATCCCTTTTTATATTTTTCATAGTTTTTATCATTTTTAACATTTATCCTCCAAAATTGAATTTATTTAGAGATCCTATATCTAATACTTATGGTATATTTATGCTTTAACTTTTATTAATTATATTTTATATATAATTTCCATTTATTGATATGTTATGTAAAGTATGGTATAATTATATTATTAATTATATTATAAACCAAAAAATAATTTTAATGGAGGTAGTAGTATGAAAACAATTAATGAACTTAGGGAAACAGCGGTTAAGGTTACTAGTAACATGGAGATTTTTTGGCCCCAATCAAATAAGACTGAACGGTATACACCAAGCCATTTGATAGAGGGTACTTACTACACAAATAATGGCATTATAGCATTTGTAAGTAATAATAATCTATATGTCACACCTTACTGTGCAGACTCAATGAAAATTATCCTAGATAATGCATTTGTTAAAGAACATATGTATGTACCTTTCTCAAATTGGGATTATCCAGTTGCAGAAAAATCTAAATGGCAGAATTTGTTACATTCAGCCAAAGAAAAAAACAGACTTGACTTCATAGCTGAATGTAAGGACTATTCGCTTAAATCAAGATTTGGCATAATAGATGAATCTCTTTTAGAAAAATGTATGGAAATTCCAATTGAGGGCATTGCAGTTACACACTTTTATTATAAAAGCACCATTTATCCTCAGATAACAAACTCTTATATGGATTGTACAGTTGCTGAAAAGTTATGCACCTACCATACTAATAATGGCACTATAGTCTTTGTACATTCTGATGGCAAAACATATGTAACACGCAATTTTGATGTTTTAAGTGAACTTCGTTCTGCAGGTTATAGAGAAAAGGGTATGCACGTACCATTATCTAACGGAGAATCCATTGATAATTATTGGCTTGCAAACAAATGGAAAGCACTTGCATCCTAAGTTAATAAAAGAACCAGCAATTGCTGGTTTTTTTACTTTTTACAATATATCTTCTAATCAAACATGCCCATAAGATACATCTCTTCTAAGTCTAAGTCACCTCTCATACCAAAACTAATTTCAATTGCTTTTTGTATTTTTTCCATTGTGTTATCATCTATTGTACCTACTTTTTCTTTAAGTCTACTTTTATCTAATGTTCTTATTTGTTCAGCCAAAATAACAGAATCCTTATCTAAACCATACTTGCTTCCTTCTATTTCTATATGTGTAGGCAATTTTGCTTTTTGTTTTGATGTAATTGCAATTCCAATAATTGTTGGACTAAATTTATTTCCAATATCATTTTGCACAATAACTATGGGTCTTATTCCTGCTTGTTCACTTCCTATAACCGGACTTAAATCCGCATAATATATCTCTCCCCTTTTAACATTCATAATTCACTTCCTAAATATAAATTAGTTTAATATTGTTATATATGTATTAAATATCAAATATTGCTTTATTAATTTCAGCATTAATATTAAACTTGTTATATACTATGCTAATTATTTCTTTTTTGTCATTATTATATACGATATATGTTATAGGTAATTTAGTTTTTTTGTTAACTTTCAACTCTAGTTTACTTATATTTCTAAATGCTTCTTTATAATCACATTTACAATTTTTCTTTTTACAAATATT
This sequence comes from Clostridia bacterium, assembly GCA_028686615.1. GTDB lineage: Bacteria > Bacillota > Clostridia > TANB77 > CAG-465 > CALXJE01. Next base: position 6,451 of record JAQUBQ010000021.1, read on the forward strand.
TTCTAATATCATAGTTATATAATGTGCTTTTTCATAATTTAAAGCAGTAAAGCAACAGTTTTCTTTAGTTGATTTGTTATATATTTCTAAAAATGTATGAATACTTATTAAATTTGTAGCATTAGTAATATATGGATCTATATACATCTCATTTTTTTGATCTATATTCTGAATTAACATTTTATTATTATAAAACATTATATTAATACTAGAACCGCTACTATCAATAAATTCAAACTTTGTTCCCATATCATTTTTATACCATTCTTTAATATTATAGCTATTTTGATTTTTATTACTTACAATTGTTGCTTCATACTCTGCATAAAATGAATTCATGTTAAAAATATTATTATTTTCAAATTTATTTACTATGTTTTTAATAGGTGTGCCATTTAAAAGTTCTGTTTTTACACAAATCGTATAAAAAATACTTGTGCATATTAAAACTATTACTATTATAGTAAAAACTGTTATTGTCACCTTGCTTTTCATTAGTTTTGGAAAATTCCAACTTGTAATAAACATAAAAAACCTCTCTTACATCTAAATTTATATTAAATTATATGTAAGTTTGGTTCCGTTTATATCTGTTTTTCCAACTCTTCTAATTCGTCAAAATACTTGTTTATAATCTCTACTACCTTTTCTTTTTTTGTTTCTCTATTAACTTCATCTTTTATTATTGTACTATTTTTAAGTCCCTTTAAATACCAAGCAATGTGTTTTCTCATTTCAGGTATCGCTCTTTTTTCCCCATAATACTCTACAGCCTTTTTTATATGTTCTAATATTATATTTCTTAGTTCACTATACTCTATATTTACTTTTTTGTTACTCAATATTTCTTCAAATATCCAAGGAGTTCCCATAGCTCCTCTTGCAACCATTACTCCATCTACTCCAGTATATTCAAACATATGCTTTGAGGATTCTAAATCCACAACATCACCATTACCTATTACTGGTATACTAACAGCCTCTTTGACCCTTTTAATTACTTCTAAATCTGCTTTTCCGAGTATACATCTGATCTTTTGTTCTACCATGAATAGTTATCATTTTAACCCCATGTTTTTCACATATTTGTGCAAGTTTTACTGCCGTTTCTTCTGCTTTTGTATAACCAATTCTAGTTTTAACTGTTATAATTTTCTTTGATGTTTCTACTGCTGCCTTAATTATTTCCTCTGCATTTTTCAAGTCTTTTAATAAAGCTGCTCCTTCACCATTTTTAACTATTTTACTTACTGGGCAACCCATATTTATATCTATAATATCTATTTCTTCTATATCATTTAATTTTTCTATAGCTCCCTTTACATCCTCTTTATTGCTAGCAAATATTTGAACAGCCGAAGGTCTCTCACCGTCAATTAAAGTAAGCATTTTATTTGTTTTTATATCTTCATATACTAAGGCTTTTGCACTTACCATTTCAGTAAACATTAAACCCGGATTATATTTCATTACTATATGCCTAAAAGGCAGGTCTGTTACCCCTGCCATTGGCGCTAAAAACACATTGTTTTTTATAACTATATTTCCTAACTTTATCTCTTTTATATATTTGTTGATGCTATTAACACTACCTTCCATAATACATTGTTCCTTTATAACTATATCCTTTAAAATAATATATGTTATTTGTTTTATCTGCAATTAAAAACAAATCCCTATCTGTAATAGTTCCTTTTCCCATTTTAATGTTATTTAAATTTAATTTTGATATATCTATTAAATATAAATTGTTATTATTGTCTCCATTTTTTAATAATTCTGCTGAAAAATCATTCGTTAAATTCTCTTTTGCAATAGCTGTGTTTTCAAATATTGGTTTTTTTTCGTTTTTTACAATATATTCATTTGTAGCATTTGATACTCTTTCAAGCTGGCTCATATATTCTTCATAGTTAACATTATTAATACTCGCTACTCCTGAAATGGTTGCTGTAGTTAATATTATAAACATAATTACTACTGACAATACAACTATAGATGTTGTTATTCCTAATTTATTTTTCAAACTCATCATCTCCTATATCCTTAATCCACAAAAATTGTTCTTTGCCTTCTTGCGCTAATACTAAGCACTATTCCAATTGATATAAAATTTGTAAGAAGATTACTACCTCCATAACTTACAAAAGGAAGTGGAATTCCTGTTATAGGAAGTAATCCCATTGTCATTCCAATATTTTCTACAAAATGACAAAAAATCATTGCAAATATTCCAGATGCTACTAACATTCCATATGTATCTTTAGATGTTTTTGCTACATTTATTATACGTATTAGTAGTATTGTATATATTATAACAATTAGAACCGAAATAATAAAGCCCATTTCTTCTGAAATCACGGAAAATATAAAATCGGAAGTTTTAACCGGTAGGTATCCAAACTGTGTCTGTGTTCCCTTAAATAATCCTGTGCCAAATAACATTCCTGCTCCTACTGCTATTTTTGACTGTATTGCATTGTATCCACTGCCAAGAGGCTCTAATTCCGGATTCAAAAAAACATCTATTCTTTGTTTTTGTATTTCATTTAATACAAAAAAGTATAGTATGGGAATGGATATGAGTATAATTAATATGCCCATTACAATGTATCTATACTTTATCCCCGCTTTAAACAACATAAATGCTGTCATAAATACAAATACTGCTGCTGTACCAAAGTCAGGTTGCTTTAATATTAAAAGAACTGGTCCTATCATTATTCCTAAAACAGCTAAAACATTGTACCACTTGTCCATTGCTTTTTTATTTTTTTGAATTACAAAATCAATATATTTAGCAGAAACTAATATAAGAATTATCTTTGTTATTTCAGAAGGTTGAAAACTTAAGGGACCTACTTTAAACCAGCTTGTTGCACCAAAAATTGGTGTTGTAAATAAAACAGCAATTAATAACCCTATGCAGACAATATATATTGGTATACTTAATATTCCAAACCAATTGTAATCCATTAGCCATATAATTACTACTATTATTAAAGAGATTATAAACCAAATAAACTGTTTAAAATAATCGTCTTTAAGTTCGGGAGCATTATATCCAGCACTATATATTCCAATTATACCTATTATTACTAATGCAAGTACTGCTATAAGTATAATCATATCTGTATTTCTTAGTAAACTTCTCATATTACTCCTTTATTACTTATCCAATGTAAAATGATTTATATGCTTTGTATGTCATGTAAATGTCTGCTGTTGATGTTAACTCATAAGGTGAATGCATCGATAATATTGATGTCCCACAATCAATAACTTCCATTCCTTTATTAGCAAGAATGTATGCTATTGTTCCTCCTCCACCTTTTTCAATCTTTCCTAATGTACCAAACTGGTAAATAATATTATTTTTATCAAACAAGTTCATTATATAAGATGTATATTCTGCACTTGCATCATTAGCTGAATATTTGCCTCCGGCTCCTGTATATTTTTCTATTGCTACTCCACATCCTAAAATGTTTGAGTTTTGAATATCACTTACTTCTTCATACATAGGATCTACTGCATTCGCAACATCTGCTGATATCATTTTGGAATTATTAAATGTTTTATACATTGCTAAATTACAACTGTTTTCTTCTGTATTATCAAGAAGATTAGCAATAAACATTTCAAATGCTTGAGAATTCATTGATGTGTTTCCTTCGCTTCCAATTTCTTCTTTGTCAACTATTAAAGCAACACAAGTCTTTTTAAGTACCTTTTTTTCTTCTGATATATCAATAATAGCTTTTACAGCTGCATATGCACAAACTCTATCATCTTGTCCATACCCTGCAATTAATCCTTTATCAAATCCAATATATTTTGATTTAAAACTTGGCACGAATCTTATATCACTTCTTGCAAAGTCTATTTCATTAATTCCATATTTCTTGTTTAAGATTTTTAAAATGTTGTGTTTTACTTTTTCACTTTTTTCATCTTTATTAGGTATTGAACCAATTATAACAGACATGTTTTCAGGATCTATAAATTTATTTGCTTTAAGTTCTAATTGCTCCCTTGACAAATGCGGAAGTAAATCTGTTATTGTAAAACAAGGGTCGTCTTTTTTATCTCCGATTATTATTTCTACTTTTTCTCCCTTTTCATTGTATACTATTCCATACATTGATAGAGGGATTGATAACCATTGATATTTTTTTACTCCACCATAATATTGTGTTTTTAATAGTGCCATATTTTGTTTTTCAAACATAGGCATAGGCTTTATATCAAGCCTTGGGCTATCATTATGTGCTCCTATTATATTCATTCCTAAAGAAAGTCTTTCTTCTCCTATTACAGCTGCATAAATACTTCTATCTTTATTAATATAATATACTTTATCACCTTCTGATAAAACACCTTGTAAACTTTCTAAGTTTTTGAATCCTGCTTCTTCTAATACCATTTTAAAATATTCTGTACATCTATATTCTGTTTTGGCATAATCTAAAAAGCTAATATAATCATCTGTATACTCAAACATCGATTCTTGCTCTACTTTATTTAAACTTTCATATATATTCTTTTTCTCATATTTTAATCCCATTATACTACCACCTTTACTACATTTTTTTCTATAATTATTTTTACCTTTATTTTGTTTTTACATTATATCATCTTTATGCACAGATTTCCATACCATCTTAACATTGATTTTTCTAACTTTTAAGTATATAATACAGTTGATTTTAATTTAAACATGTATTAATTATATATTATGGGAGGAATTTATATGTACGGACTAACAAAGAACTATGATATGGTAATAATCGGTGCAGGACCTGCAGGAATATTCAGTGCTTATGAATCTATTTTACTAAACCCTACTCTAAAAATAGCAATAATAGAACAAGGGCTCCCATTAGAGAAACGGTTTTGTCCAATTTCTAAAGGTAGTCAAAAATGCATTAACTGTAAATCTTGCAGTATAATGAGTGGATTTGGTGGCGCTGGAGCTTTTTCAGATGGCAAATATAATATTACAAATAACTTTGGAGGTGATTTGTATAATTATGTAGGAAAGGAAAAATCTATTGAACTTATGGAATACGTAGATAACATCAATCTTTCATTCGGTGGAAAAAACAGTAAAATGTATTCTACTGAAAATTCAGGTATTAAAAAGTTAGCTTTGCAACACGGACTTAATTTGCTTGAAGCAAGAGTTAGGCATCTTGGTACAGATATAAACTTTGTTGTTCTTTCGAATATGTATGAATATTTAAAGGAACATTTAGATTTTTATTTTAATGAAGAAGTAACTGATATCTCTGTTACAAAAGAAGGCTTTTTAATTAATACTTCTAATGATCTTTCCTTTGAATCTCCAATAGTCATCGTTGCAGCAGGACGGTCTGGTTCAAAATGGATTTCTACAATATGCAGCAAACTTAACATTCCTACCAAAAGTAATAAAGTAGATATCGGGGTTAGGATAGAACTTCCTTATGAAATTTTCGAACACATAACAAACGATACTCATGAATGTAAATTAGTTTTTAAAACAAAACAATATAGTGACCTTGTAAGAACTTTTTGTATGAATCCCCATGGAATTGTTACTGCTGAAAACACACATGGAATTGTTACTGCTAATGGGCATAGTTATAGTGATCCTAGCAAATATACTTCAAATACTAACTTTGCTCTTTTAGTTTCTAATCAATTCACAGAGCCTTTTGAAGATAGTAATGAATATGGTGAATCTATTGCAAAGTTTTCAAACTTACTCGGCGGTGGCTTGCTTGTACAACAGTTTGGAGATTTAATAAAAGGACGTAGAAGTACTCCAAAAAGGATGCAAAAATGTTTTACTACCCCTACCTTAACTGCTGCAGCTCCAGGTGACCTTAGTTTAGTTCTTCCTAAAAGACATCTCGACAACATTATAGAAACAATTTATGCTTTAGATAAAATTGCTCCTGGTACTGCCAATGATAGTACACTTCTATATGGCGTGGAAGTAAAGTTTTATAATTCAGAAGTTGAGGTAAATAATAACCTTGAAACTCCTATTAATAATCTTTATGTTATAGGTGATTGTTCAGGTGTAACACACTCATTATCTCATGCAAGTGCAAGTGGAATTCACGTAGCAAGACATTTGTTTGAATAAGAGCAAGACCACTGGTAAATTACCAGTGGTCTATTATTTTCTTATTTATCAAGTTCTTTAAATGGCTTCCATTTAAATTTTAAGAAAATCTTATCTTCTTCTGTTTTTATTACAGTAAATACTTTACTGAGTTCTTCCCGCACTCTGTCTTGTGATATTTTTACAATATTATATGGCCTATCATCACAGCAAATATTCATATGGAATATGTTGGAAATGTCTCCTCCAATAAGTAAGGATTTTAATAGTTCTCTGCCAATAAAATCTTCTATTTCATATTTTCCAAATTTAGGAGTATATTTAGTTATGAACTCTGATTCACTTATGTCTGTTACCTCTCTATCTTTAATATAAAATTCAGTATTCGATTCTGTTACATAGTATAAGATATTCCAACTTGTCCGCCCTTCTTCAATAACTTTACCAATATCACCAAGTTTTTCTCCTCTAATTTCCGCTATATAACGTGCTATTTCTTTCATAATATCTCCTCCTAATATATTAATATTTTATTTTGTAAGTTGTTTTATCAACTTATCTGCGTCTTCCTTTGACAAACTTTCTTGGTCAAGCATTCTTTTTATAACTATAATTTGCCTTTTCACTGCTAGATCCGGGTTTATGGTAGGTGCGTATACACTAGGAGCATTTGGGACTCCAGCCATAAGAGTTGAATCTAAAAGGGTCATTTCAGATGGCTTTTTATTTAAATATCCTTTACACGCTTGTCCTATACCAGTATGCCCATCACCAAAATAACTAGTATTAACATAGAACTCTAATATATCATCTTTTGAGTAAGCTTTCTCAATATCAAATGCAACAAACATTTCAGCTACCTTACGTAAAATTTCTTGTTCTTGTGTAAAATATAGGTTTTTAGATAACTGTTGGGTTATAGTACTTCCACCTTCCACTATTTTAAAGGCTTTAATGTTATTAACAAATGACCTTACAATAGCTTTAAGGCTTATACCAAAATGTTTATAAAAGTCTTGATCCTCTACATCAATTATTGCACTTTTGTAATCATTTGGAAGATCCTTAAACTCTGTGTAATCTTCAATTTCTTTTATTTCAGTTATTTTTTCTTCTAAAGAAATTTCAGCAATAGCTTTCTCATATATACCATATCCTTTGTATGTTATTATAGATCCTGCTATTATACAAACTACAATGATTGTTGTTATACTTCTTTTAAGGAATTTCACTTTATCACCCCTAACTACTTTTTATTATACTCTTTATGAATATTAATTGCAAAACTCCTCATAACAATATATATAACGACTTCTAATGATGAAAGTTAACACTAAATAACTATTAAGGGATAAAAACATATCCTCCATCTAGATAAATTCCATTTTTACAGCTTACTTTTCTAATTGATGCATTCTGAGGAAGACTTTCAGTAAAAAGAAATTCTACTGGTTTTTCAAGCAAAAAGGTTATTAATAACATTGATGCTAAACCATGTGTTACAATGATATTATTCTTGTAATTGCTTCTTTCTAGCCTTGTCATAACAAACATTGCCATCCTATTATATGCATCAATTGGAGCTTCACCACCTTCCATTCTTGCATAAAATCTTCCTACAGGGTCTTCATACTTTGCTTGGTTTACCATCCATGAATGAGGCGAAATGTATTTCCACTTGTCATAAAAGTGAAAATCAAAGTTTCCAAAATCTTCTTCAATTAAATTAGGTTCTTCTTTATATTGGATACCTTTTATTCCTTCACATTCCAGTTTGTTTAAAATAACTTCTGCTGTCTGCCTTGTTCTTAAGAATGGACTTACCCACATTACTGTTTCATCTGAAACTTCTTTTGATAAAAATTGCCCAGCTTTCTTAACGTCTGAAATTCCTTGTTCTGCCAACTTTATGCTACTGTCTATCGTATATTTATTGCTGTCAACTTTCCTTAAATTCCCTTCGCTAATTCCATGCCGCATAATATAGATATTCTTATCCATATAAATACCTCCATATAATAAATTATTTTATACTTTAATTGTTTTCTCTAAACTATACCATAGTTTGAACTTTCAAACAAGTAAAACATAGCCATCACAGAACTACTCTATCATTACTAAGTTACATTTTATTTCTATATATCATTTTACAATTTTATTTTAATATTTCAAGTTTTACATATATTTATTAAAAAGTGCAAAGAACGGAGATTTTATACTCCGCCTTTTTTATTATTCTCCTTCATACCATTTAGAAAATTGTTTAATACTTGAATCATTTTTCTCATGTCTCTGATGTTTTTAAAGTATTGTGCGCTGATGTGATTTTACCTTTGTTAAAAGTAACAAAGGTTATTTTTTACTACATTTCATCACAAAGTTCATCCATTAACATATCATAAATAATTGTTTTTATTAAACTTCCTTAAGTTTTTTTAACAATTTTTTATATATAGGCTTCATATGTTCTTCTGTACACATATCAACTACTTTATCAACATCAATCCAACCCACATTACTATTTTCATCTGCTTTAATTCGTATGGGTTCACTTTCGTCTGCTTCAAACATATACGCAATTGATAAATGAATATGTGCGGGAACATATTTGCCTTTTTTAACATGTCCTGGAACTGGTAATGTATCAATAGTAGCAATATCACTTAATACTTTCATTCTTGTTACCCCTGTTTCTTCTTCTATCTCTTTAATAGCTACTGATAGGAGCTCTTTTTCTCCATCTGCATGGCCGCCAATCCATCCCCAAGAATTATAGATGTTATGATAAATCATTAGTACTTTTGTTCTATCTTTATTAGTAATAAACGCTGAAGATGTAAAATGTACTGTTTCATTTTTTCTTGTAAATACATCTTCAAAAGTATTAAGGTATTTAAAAAACATTTTCCTATCTTTAACTTCTTGGTCTAGAATAGTATCATAATTTACTATTGCTTGTCTTAAATCCATACCTATTCCCCCTTTAATAATTATTTGTAAGTTAATATTATTTATAGGTTAAATTATATCAGATTTTTTAATAATATTCAATGTCATTTAGCTTTTGGGCTTAAACAATTTGAAGGTTAAACGAACATTTGTCAGTCGACCTTAGAAGTCGTTTAATTAGAACTACCTAATATGCTCTTAACGATTTACATATTTATATATTTTAATAACATTTCATTTGGACTTAACCATCCTA